>WFQT01000191.1 GCA_015486895.1 Anaerolineae bacterium | reverse complement strand
TTTGGATTTGCCTTATGTGCGCCCTACAGATTCAGATTACCATTGCTCACTCATTGTTGTTGACTTCTACGATAATCCCGTCTGCCTCCTCTTTCCGTAGCGAAAGGTGGTATCCTTTCAACGTGAACTCTGTTGGGTCGCCCAGAGGTGCTGCCCGCTCCACTTTTATCCTCTCTCCCGTAACCAGGCCCATGTCCAGCAGACGGCGATGCAGAGCTCCTTGCCCCCTTATTTTTACGACAATGCCCTCCTGGCCCGTAGAGAGTTCGCTCAAAGGGATCTGCTTTGTTGACACCGGTTTTTCCTCTTTCCGAAAGGGATTCGATATGGTAGTTTCCGACTCTTTCGGCTCTTCGATAGCTACTTTCTCGGCGATGGCACCGGCCAATGTCAATTGTCGATTATCAGCTTGTACCAGCAACGAACCTCCCTCCGATACCGCCAAGACAGTGATCTCGTTTCCTGGCCTTATCCCTTGTTCCACCAGGAAAGCGCGGGTAGCGGGTTCGGCGTCAATGCGGACCACTTTGCTGCTTTGCCCGGCCGCCATGGAACTCAAGCGTGCTGTTGCTATTGTCGAGAAAATTGCCTGGAATGTGGGTATCGGCTCGCCCAGCGGGCTTACGGTGGGGTGTCCCAGAAACTCTGCCAGACGCTCAGCGATGTCATCCGGCGTGATGTGCTCCAGGCGGCAGGAGAACGCATCTGCGTCCTCAGGTGAGATGTTTAGCTTTTCTACCAGGAACACCTGCCACAACCGCCGCCGCCGGAGTATTTGCATCGCTCGCAGGCGTCCTGCCTTTGTTAGTTTCACCCCTTTGTAAGGGATGTAGTCTACCAGCCCGGATTCGGCAATTTTACGGATCATCTGGTTGGCGGAAATTGGCAGCACGGACAGCGCTTTTGCGATCTGAGAAAGAGGGACGGTTTCCTGGCCGGTTGCCTTGCCCAATCGTGCTGTCGTGATTAAGTACATTTCCACGCTTTCGCTCATGATCGAACTCCGTTCGCTACTAAAGTTGTGCCCTATAAATTCTTATGGCAACACTTAATATACCATTTCGCAGAGCAATTGTCAAAATTGCGAGTCGACAATGAGAGCGAGGAGTACGCGCTGCGTGCTACGTGCTACGTATTACGCGTGCATCTCTTCTCGCGCTCAGCCGCAATTCTTCCTGCAGCATCTCAATAACATTTCTTTCTATGGCTCGCAGTTTTGGTGTCAACTGGCCATGAGAGACGACATCCCCTTGTTTCAGAGAGATTACACTCTTGACCCGTGCCGGACGGCTGGTCAACACATATATCCTTTTCGACCATATGATGGCCTCTCTGACATCGTGGGTGACATAGATCACGGTCTTGCCCGTTCCTTTCAGCATGTTTTGCACCTCCTCTATCAAGAGAAGACGCAACGGCATGTCCAGGTCTGAGAAAGGCTCATCTAACAGTAGGAGATCGGGATCGACCGCCAGTGCCCTGGCGATCGCGACCCGTTTTTGCATTCCGCCGCTCAGTTTGGCAGGTGGATAGTCGGCAAAATCGGCTAAGCCGACCCGTCGCAGCGCGCCCATGGCGCGGGATTTGCGTTCGCTCGGGTCGCTGATGCGATCCTTCAACACAAAAAGAACGTTTTGCAGAGCGCTGCGCCAGGGTAAGAGACGCACGTCCTGGAAAATATAGCCGATTTTGTCCGGCGTGATTCGGCGTACGATTTCTCCCTGGTCAGGGGTTTCAGCGCCAGCAATCAGCCGTAACAGGGTCGATTTGCCACAGCCAGACGGCCCCACCAGCGAAACGATTTCGCCAGCGGCAATGCTTTCGCTGAGGCCGTCAATTACCGGCAATCCGTCAAACGCTTTTTTCACTCCTTTCAGCTCTATCAGTTTGGTCATCGGCTTTCACCTTGGATCAGCCGAGCGCGGGCAATTGCAACAGAAGAGGAGGGTTCGCTTTCCGTTTTTAATTTGTCGGCTTGCCAGCCCATCCGTTGTTGTAACGGGCGTAGAATGACATATTCGATAGTCATCCCCATGGCCACGATGACCAGCATGTAGGCGAAAGCCAGGTCGGTTTCCAGGTTTTGCCGCGCCCAGGCCAGTCGGTTCCCCAATCCGGCGGTGCTCCCGACAAATTCGGCCATAACCACCGTGCGCCAGGTAAACCTTACTGCAACCAGTGCTGCGGCAAAGATGTAGCCGCTGAGAGCAGGCAAGTACAGATCCCGAAAACGATTCCAGCGGCTCACCTGAAAGATGTGCGCCATCTCGGTTAGTTCTGGGGGAATGCTGGTCATGCCTTGCGCCACATTTACAGCAACCAGTGGCGTGGCCGTGACGACGATGACGAGGACGGGAGGCAAATCACCCAACCCAAACCACACGATCATCACCGCTACCCAGAAAATGGGCGGAACGGTGGTGCTGATGGCAATGAGGGGGTTGAAAAGCCAGTTTGCCAAGCGAAACCGTCCCATCACCAACCCTATCACACTGCCAATGCCCATTGACAGGACGAAGCCGATGCTCCCACGCACTGCGGTCAGTTGCAGGTGGTGGTAGAAACTTTTTCGTCCCAGCAGCCATTTCAGTGCGGCCAGGGTCTCGGTGAAACTGGGAAGAATGGCGGCGGGGAAGAAACTCGCCGCCATTTCCCACGTTGCCAATATCATGGCGATGGAGATGACCCAGGCCAATCCACCGTGCCATTTCGGGTTGAGTTTAGCGTTGCGCATAAAAGGCATCATCAATGGCCATCCCGGTCATTTGCTCAAGGTAGGTATCCAGGTCGGGCAGAATCTTATCGACTGGCGTAGGATCGTACAACAGGCGCCCAGACGACAACGCCTGCTCGATGAGCTTGGGCTGCATTTTGCTGTCGCAGTATTTCGTGAGTTGCTTGGCAATTAGTTTGCTGGATTCGGCGGGATTGGCGAGCATGTCATCAATTGATTGGTCATAGGCGGACTCCAGCTTGCTCAATGCAGCTGCTTTGCCCGGATCATCCAGCACTGTTTGCAGCGCCAGTACCCCTTCGATGGGCAGCCGCCCAGCCTTCCACTTTTTAGCAGTGTAAACGCTGTACAGGTCGATGGGCGCGATCCTGAGCGTGAGTCCTGCTCGCTTGGCTTTGTTGATGGCAATGGTGGCGAAGGGCTCAGAAACCACGCCTGCTTTAGCCTTGCCGGTGATGAGCATCTGGACAACCTGCGCGGCAGGTAGATATTGGATTTTGAAATCACTTTCCGGATCAAACCCGGCCTTCCTCATCGAAGCCCTGGCCAGTTGAGAAGGCCCACACTGTGGATTGGGCATCACGACCACTTTCCCTTTCAGGTCCTTCCAACTGGTCACACTCTTGTCGCCAACCACGTAAAAACCGCGCCACAAAGGAATGTTCAGCAGGCGCAGGTTATCCACGCCACCTTTCTGGAAGATGTTGGCGGTTTGCACCACGAAACCGAACATCACATCTACCTGCTGAGTTTTCAACAAAGCCGCCATTTGTGGGGGTTCGGTGACAGGGACGTATTCGACAGTCACGTTGTCACTCAGCTTGCCGCCGTTCTTCGCCATCATCAGGAAGAAAGGCATCACATGCGGGCTTGGGCCGCATTTGGCGCCCACACGCAGCGT
>WFQT01000190.1 GCA_015486895.1 Anaerolineae bacterium | reverse complement strand
TTCTTTCCGGCCCTATTTGTCAAGATTGTTTCGATTCAGAGTGAACCATGCCCAAAATTCTATTTTCACCAGGCTCCGGTTAACATGCAGTTTCGGAGCCACTCCTACTGTAAAGAGAGACTTTTATCTCTTCTCTGTCAACATGCGGCGCACAGTAGGCACGACCATAGCCATCGCTTGCGGAAGTTTCCCGGCATCGCTGCCGCCGGCCTGGGCCATGGTTGGGCGGCCGCCTCCCCCGCCGCCGATTTGCTTGGCCACTGCTTTGACAATCTGACCGGCATGCAAGCCCTTGGCCACTAAATCAGGGGTTAACGTGGCCACAATTTGCGGGCTGCCGTTGAACTCAGCGCCTAAAACGACCACCGCCGAGTGTAGCTTATCCCGCAGCCAATCGGTCATTTGCCGCAATGTGTTGACATCAGGCACATCAACGATGGCAGCCAACACGGGCACGCTGTCTACTTCAACGACTTGTTTTAAGTAGCTGTCTACCTGGTAGCGGGCCAGCTTTTCTTGTAACCGGCTGATCTGTCGCCGGGTCGCTTTCAAATCGCCGACCAACGCTAACACGCGGTCAACAACCTCTTCTGGGCGTACGCCTAATTGTGTTGCCAGCCGCTCTACCTCTTCCAGACGATGGCTGGCCAGTTCGGCCGCCGCCTCGCCGGTGACCACTTCAATGCGTCGCGCCCCAGAGCCTACACTCCCTTCCCCAACAATGTGGAAATAGCCGATTTGAGCAGTGTGATCAACGTGTGTACCGCCGCACAGCTCCCGGGAGTATGGCTTTGGCTTGCCAATGCTCACGACCCGCACGTAGTCGCCATACTTCTCGTTGAAAAGGGCCATGGCCCCGGCAGCTACGGCATCATTGTAATTCATCCACTCTGTCCAAACAATGTCATCGCGCAGAATAGCTTTGTTAACTTCCGCTTCTAAACGATCTAATTCCTCCAGGGAAGGCGCCAAAGTGTGCGTGTAATCAAATCGCATCCGGTCAGGCGCCACCAATGACCCAGCCTGGTGTACATGGGTGCCAAAAAGCGCCCGCAGCCGGTTATGCAGGATGTGAGTCACAGTGTGGTTGCGCATGGTATTCAACCGGCGCCAGATATCAATTTTGGCGTGGGCCTTTGCCCCGATGCTGACTGTCCCCGCGAGCACTTCACCTACGTGGAGTATGAGGCCGGCGATTGGCTTCTCCATGTCGGTGACTTGGACCCGCCAGCCGTCACCGCTCAGTGTGCCAGTGTCGCTAACCTGGCCACCGGAGGCAACGTAGAAGGGAGTGCTGGCCAGCACGATCTCCACTTTATCACCACGGTGTGCCAGCGCTCGCGACTCACTGTCAACAAGCACGGCCAAAACGGTAGAATCAAGTTCAAACTTGCCGTCGTAAATGTGTTGCTGGACGCCTTCTTTCCCCAAGCGCCCACTCGCCTGTAACTCGTTTAGCACTTCCTGGTAACGCTGGGCCCGCTCGAACTCTTCGCCGCCGAAATGTGAAGCTGCCCGCGCCCGCTCCCGTTGTTTTTCCATAGCAGCGTCGAAGCCTGTTTTGTCCACAAAAAGGCCATGTTCCTCGGCGATATCTTTGGTCAAGTCCAAGGGAAAGCCGTAAGTATCGTAAAGAGTGAAAGCAGTACCGCCGGGGATAGTTTTCTTTCCCGCTTTTTCCAGGTCGGCGATGCTTTGTTCCAGCAAAATCGTGCCAGAATGCAGTGTGCGACCGAAGCGCTCTTCTTCAGCCGTAATCGTGTTTTTGATGAAGTCAGCGTGATCGACCAGTTCGCTATATTGTTCGCCCATAACATCAATTACGCTATCGGCAATCTCGGCCAAGAATGGTCGCTCTAAGCCGATTTTGCGCCCAAAGCGGGCAGCCCGCCGCAGGAGTAACCGCAAGATGTAGCCGCGGCCGCTATTCCCCGGCAAGATGCCATCGCCGACGAGGAATGAAATCGCCCGGCCATGGTCGGCGATGACCCGATATGGCACGTAGTTTTCTCGCCGCTGAGCATCAGTGTGGCCGAGGATTCGCTGCAGACGGTTCATGATCGGCAGAAAGAGGTCGGTGTCATAGTTAGTTGGCGCCTCTTGCAGGATCATCGTCAGCCGCTCCATCCCCATGCCGGTGTCAATGGACGGTTTAGGCAAGGGGCTCAAGGACCCGTCAGCGGCTTTCTCGAACTGCATGAACACCAAGTTCCATATCTCAATATATTCGTCGCCGGCATTGACTCCGGCAGCGTCCATTTTCTCCATGTCGCCGTTGTAGTAGTGAATTTCAGAGCAGGGGCCACACGGGCCGGTGTCTCCCATCTCCCAGAAGTTCTCACTTTTGCCAAAGCGTAGGATTCGTTCTGGTGGAGCTCCGGTCTCTCGCCAGTACGCTTCCGCTTCGTCATCATCATTGTAAACAGTGAACCAAAGGCGTTCTTGTTCGAGGTTGTAATAGTTTAAAAGCAAGTCCCAGGCAAAAGCGACAGCTTCTCTTTTAAAGTAATCCCCGAAGGAGAAGTTGCCCAACATTTCAAAAAATGTATGGTGTCGCGGTGAAGGCCCAACGTTTTCAAGATCATTGTGTTTGCCGGTAACGCGCATGCATTTCTGCGCAGTGGTTGCCCGGCTGTAATCGCGCTTCTCCAGCCCGAGGAATGTATTTTTGAATTGCACCATGCCGGCGTTGGTGAAGAGTAACGTCGGATCGCCAAAGGGAACCAGCGATGAGCTGCGCACAATCCGGTGGCCATAAGTCGCGAAATAATCCAGAAACGTTTGCCTGATCTTTTTACTTGTCCACTTCATCTTTGCATCCCTACCCCCTACCGTCCCTGAACGGATTTCTCTCGCTCCCTGTTCCGCTTAAGCGGCCCCAGAAGCAGAATATTAACTTAGCAATTTTATGCTATCGTTTAGCAAAAGTCAAAGCCGTTTCCTGTCACTCATCATCTGCGTCAGGGGTCATCATTGCCTTGTGCGTGCGCGGGATATTTCCCCGAGGGGTAAGGGCACATTCTTGCTATCACTCCCATAGGGCAGGCCCAATAGCTGTCCTTACACGCCTGACATTAGACAGTTGTTTGGTATTATCTCAACGCGTAGTACCTTATCAGTGAAATTCTTGTACGCTGAACGAAAATTTAACGCAGAGCCGCAAAGAGCACTAAGGCGCAAAGAAAAAATAAATAGCCAAACAGACTGGGGCGATTGGACCAAGATGGGATTAGAGCGGTACGATCACATAGAGAGAAAAACAAGAGACTTTGCGACTTCGCTTCTTCGCGCCTTCGCGTTTGGCTTTTTGGTTCTGGCTTGGCCAGGTTAGGGGCATTCCCGCGCCTCCCAAACATTGCCCCCTTACAGATTGTTGTCACAAGCCCATTCACTGCTTTCGGCGATTGGATTCCAACCTGCGCAGGCAGGCTTCGTAATGGTTGATAGACGCCCTCACTTATTACTCCCAGCCGCCTATAGCGGCTACCCCCTCTTCCCTCTCCCAACCACAGGCGAAGGAAAAGGGGGTTGGAAAACAAATAACGGCAGGTCTCCACCTGACCTACGCGAATTCCAAGCGAAAACAATCCCAGGGGGAGGAGGTGAGGTATGCCTCGCCTTTATTCCATTGCCGGCACCCTTTGCTGCAGGATTTGTTGGATGCGCATAATCTGATGTTGCAAGGCACTGTCTTGAAGCAGGGCGTTCTTGATTTTATTATAGCCGTGCATTACCGTCGTGTGGTCCCGTCCGCCCAACAGTTGTCCGATCTGGGGCAAAGAGAGGCTGGTTTCCTCGCGCAAGAGGAACATAGCAATGTGGCGGGCAGTGACGATCTGCCGACTGCGGGAAGGCCCTTTAAGATCGTCCTCGCTCAGACTGTAGTGACGGGCTACAACGCGGATGAGTTGTGCCGGATCAATAACAGTCGGGATTACAGGAGCAATGTCACGTAGGATTTCCGCCGCTACTTCGACAGCCAAAGGTGCCTTATCTAGACGGGCATGAGCAACAAGTCGGTTAAAAGCGCCCTCCAGTTCACGGATATTGGTCTCTACCTTTCGCGCCACAAAGTCTAAGACCTCCTCAGGAAAAGGTATCTGCACGTCTCCCGCCCGGGCGCGCAGGATAGCTAAACGGGTTTCGTAATCTGGCGGGCGTACGTCGGTCAGGATACCGCCCTGGAAGCGAGAAACCAAACGCTCTTGTAGGCTGACCATTTCCCTGGGGTGGCGGTCACTGGTGATACAAATCTGTTTGTTGGCCGCGTAGAGGGTATTGAAGGTATGGAAGAATTCTTCCTGGGTAGTTTCTTTCCCGGCAATGAACTGAATATCGTCGATAAGCAACACATCTACGGTGCGGTACCGCTCGCGAAACGCCGCAGTGCTTTGCGTACGAATAGCATTTATTAGATCGTTAGTGAACGTCTCGGAAGAAACGTATAAAATCTTGTAACCTCGTCGCATGGCCTCATGGCCTACAGCCTGTAATAAGTGGGTTTTCCCTAAACCGACACCGCCGTGCAAAAAAAGTGGGTTGTAGGTATAGCCGGGGCGCTCGGCGATAGCCAAAGCGGCGGCATGAGCCATACGATTTCCCGAGCCGACAATAAAACGCTCAAAGGTGTAGCGGGGATTGAGGACTATCCCTTGCGGCAATTTGTCTGAGCCGCCATTATCCGGCCAGAGCATGTTGGGCCCAGGTGCCAGCTCCTTGGTTCGGTGGGGTTTTTGTTGTACTGTATAGCGTAATTCTACTGCGTGTCCGACGATGCCTTCCAATGTGCGCTTAATCATGGGGTGAAGCCTGGCCTGTAGCCAATCTCGCACGTAGAAATTTGGCACACCAACAATGAATGAATTCTCCTCCGCTGTAAGTAGTCGTGCGTCTTTAACCCACTCATCAAAATTCGCTCGCGTCATTTGGAGCTGTAAAGCACCTTTAGCTGCCTGCCAAATTTCTTGTGGATCTAAGTTTTGCCTTTCCATTTGATTCTCTCCGCCGCGGAAAAAGACACTATATCGACGTTACTGCCCCGTGAGTAGCGTGCCTTACCTTGTGCCAATTGCAAACCCCAAGAGGCTCAAAAGCCCCCAGAGTGCCTTCAATGACGCTTCCAGAACAATATACCCGCGTAGGACGCGATTCGTTTCGTTCGGTTAGTACGGTTACTGTTTTGTCGAGTAGCTCACCCAAATAGAATGGGTCTCTCAGATAAGGGGGCCGATCTGCTTTGCAACCGGCCTAGGCGCTGTTTTCCACCGAAGAACAACAAGTGGCAATTAGTCTGCTTGCCCACTACCCATGTAGAGTAGGACAAGACATCAGGAACATTTTTCATTTTAGCAGATGGACGCGAGGGAGACAATTCGCCGAGCCCAGAAAAAGCAATTATCCAAGTCCAAATCTCTGTTTAGAACGGCAATTTTCCCCTACATGTAGTGTGGTGCGATGACACGAAATCCTACATCAAGAGAATGAAAATTGCATTGCATTCTTAAGGTTTCTCTTGTTGTTAACTTCCTTGTGCTTTTTCTCCGCGCTCTCTGAGGTGAAGAAGGGAACTGGTCCTATCCCGTGCATGGAAAGGGGCTGGAGATAAAGTCAGCGCCAGCAACTCTCATAGCAAAGGCGCCGGGTCACATGACCCGGCGCTCAATATATAGTCTACGCTGTGTAGAACCTGATAGCAGCGAATTACGTAGCGCGTTCTTGTGCGCCCATGCTGCGGCGCAGCTTTTCCGAGCCAAGGGACATGGCATAGGAGAAGATGAAATAAACGACTGCGGCGAAGATCAACAGTGAGAAAGTGCCGTCATACTCACGATTGTAGGTAATGGTGATAGCGCGGAAGAACTCGACCACGCCGATGAAATATGCCAGCGAAGTGTCCTTGAACAGAGCAATAAACTGGCTCACAATAGGTGGGATCATGCGCTTCAGTGCCTGCGGCAGAACGATCTCCACCATTGTCACGCCGTACCCCATGCCTAAGGAGTGCGCCGCTTCCCACTGTCCACGATCGATAGATTGGATGCCAGCACGAACAATTTCAGCAATATAGGTAGAGGTAAAGATAATAAAAGCGATAAGCGCCGATTCCCAGTTATCGAGATTCTCCATCCCTTTCACCACCTGCGGAATGGTGATGAACATGTAAATAATAAACATGAACAGCGGCACACCACGGATGAGCTCGATGTAAGCGATAGCTGGCACACTGATGAATGGAAATTTAGATAGGCGCATCATGCCAGCGACAATGCCAATGAGGAAGCTGACAGTAATGGCAATCGCTGCTAAGAAGAAAGTTAATTCTAATCCGCCGAACTTTACATTGATAGCTGTTAGCGGAGGAAGCAAGTGATATTTTGAAGCAGCCCAGATGCCAATAAAGAAAGCAACAAGCACCACTGATGCGACTTTGGCGTTGACTTGGTATAGTTTGTAGAGCAAGAACAGCAAGAAGAGAATGATGCTAATAATAAAAAGCACCTCAATTAGGAAAAGGGCTACCGCTAAAACGGCATGACCAACGCTAGCCCTTGCTAACGGGAATCCACCCATTAGGAAGCCAATGTTACGTGTGATGCTGGACCAATCCACCCGGGTGGGCGAAGGCATACCTTTCTGGATGTGAGTGATCATGGGGGGCACGCCGGGGATAGCAACAGCAACGAATAGGAAGATAAGCCCAGCAATCCAGCCGATCTTGCGCCGCCGGCCGATAAGGCGCGGGTGCTCCGTTTCTACAGCATGCGCTTCCAGACCTAAGTAAATAAGAAGGCTTCCTATAGCAGCAATCCAGAGGCCGGCCCCTAAATCGTAGAAGTAAACATCTCGAGCATTATTCCTGCCGATAGTCCAGATTGCATAGAGCAGGGGGGCTAAGGGGAGCAGCATAGTAACATAGAGCAACTCCATTTGGATCTTGTCGCGGATGAACTCAGAATAGTGACCGACAATGCCAACAGCCATGGCTATAATAGCGCCAATGGGCACTATCCAGAAAAGGAACACCACCATCCCCTGTCCATGGAGCATGTTAGGCCCTGTGCCACCCTGGTTCAATCCTAACAGCCCTTCAGCGAAAATCCGGTTGAACCATTCACCAAAGAAAAAAGAAAGCAAAATGGTCCAACCACCAATCTGCACCAGTTTTTCCCCCAAGTCTAATTTGATTAGATAGTCGGGTAACCGCCAGATAAAGCTGGTAATTACCCCGGTCACTTCGCCCACGCGTCCCATAACGACCGACACTTTGTCCGGCTGGGAAACTTGGGGACCATTTTGACCGCGTTGTTCCGCTGACACCAGGTAGTTTATAACATTCATAATGGCTGAAAGAGTTAGCGTACCGGTTAAATAAATGATTACTGCCGCCGTGAATATCTCAAAGCCGCGGAATGTCTGCGCCTCTACCTCATTGGCGTTAAACAGCAGGTCGGTCACACCAACAGTCATGACAATGGTAGAGTTCTTGTACAGGTTAATGAACTGGCTGGTCAGAGGGGGGATCACAATGCGGAACGCTTGTGGCAGAATGATGTATTGCATGGTCTGTATTGGCGTCAACGCTAACGAGTGGGCAGCTTCCCACTGCCCCTTACTAATAGAAAGAATACCGGCGCGGATGGCCTCGGAGATATAGGCTCCGGTGTAAAATGCTAAGCCGAATATGCCGGCGGTAAAAGAAGTCAACCGAAAACCTAATTCTAAGTGAAAGAGCTTCAAGAACTGTGTTGTGCCGAAATACCAAAGGAACAGTTGGACAATGAGTGGGGTGTTGCGAAAGAATTCTACGTAAACCACCATGATGCCGTTGAACAACTTGTTTTTACTTGTGCGGCCTACACCTGCTAACGTTCCCAACACGAGGGCAAAAACGGTAGCGATCAAAGTGATTTTTATGGTTACAAGGAACCCTCGCCACAGCGATGGTTGCGCGGGGTCGGCAGGGTTCCAATATTCTTTTACCATGCTCCACCGATATTCCCCGGTGGCCACAAAAGCAAAATAAATCGCACGGGCGAAGATAGCGAAGACGAGTACCATCATGGAAATGGTTAAACACATTTCACCCATCTTGCGGACTTCCTTTAAGTCACTTCTTTCCAGGTAGCGCCACAAGACAATGCCAATTAAGAAAAATGGTGCTGAAACCAGGTAGGCAGTGGTGGAGGACCAATGGCTGATACTTGCCCCCCCTGGCAGGTAGTTGGTTAAGAAAGGCAGCCAGAGCATGGAACCGATGAGTGCGGCCACTAAGGTAAGTAGATAATAACCGGCTTTTTGCCAGAATGGAATCCGTTCAACCATATTCTCTTTCTCCTTGCCAAGATACGGTATATTTCACAGATGAGTCCTGCGGCCAAGATTCGCAGCCAACAGAGTGCTCGGAAACTATTGCGATTCAGGCAAGTGACAAAATGCAAACACAAATTTACGCTGCCAAAATCAGAAACCGTCAGAGAAAATCAATGTTCTTCTATTCATTTATGTTCAAAACGAATGGGCGAAGTGGGCCCGCTCTCCGACAGGAACATAGAATTTAACACGTCTCACTAAACGTTGGCATTTTGGGTTTTAGCCACAGAATAACAT
>WFQT01000189.1 GCA_015486895.1 Anaerolineae bacterium | reverse complement strand
GCTACAGTACAACGTTCTTGAAAAGGGCACGAGATCACGAGATGTGCCCCTTGGCTCCGTCGCGTCAGTATTGCGGCCAAATCAAGAGAGAATCAGGTGCTTTTGTGGTGGTTGTTAAGGTTCCAACGCCATTTTTGGCGAAACTAGAGTAATCTGCTATCGGCAATCTTGATCTGCTCCCTTTGAACCTTGACCTATCGGGAACAACCTGAACGGCACCTAAGGCAAATGCACCCACGCTGAGAACTTCTTCTCCCATGTAGTTGCGGAGTGGTGAGCGTGCAGCGCATTACACCCCCGGTGGGCCCTGCGACGCTTCAGGCCTTGCTTACGCATCTCTAGTGGTGTAAGATCTCGAAAAAGTAAGGGAGGTGGTTTGGAATGGAAGATGCTTCCGATTGGAGAGAATATTGGCTTACCATAGTTAAAAGGTGGTGGCTCATCGTCGGGCTGGCCCTGGTGGCTGCGGCGGCGGCTGTCGGCTTCGCGCGGTTGCGCCATCCGAAATACCGGGCTACGGTCACTTTGATAGTGCCCAAGCCCCAGTACGTCTGGATGTTCGACGGCGCCATCCGCAAGTTCGTCGATCCGCATCAAGGCAAGCGGAAGGAGATCATCCCCCTGGCAACCAGCGATCCGATTCTGGAACAGCTTTCGGCGAAACTCGGTGGCTCGCCCTCGGCGGCCCAACTCAGAAAAATGGTCAAAGCAGAAGAAGGAAGTGGCGATCTCTTGCTCCTCCGGGCGACGGCGGACGATCCCCAAGCCGCTGCCCGGATAGCCAACGCGTGGGCCGGCGTAGTCGTCCCCCTGGCGACACAAATTTATAGCGACCAGGGCCGGCGTGGCGATTTCGTCAAAGCGCAGAAAGCCGCCCTGGAGCGCCTGAAAGCGGCGGAAAAAGCGCTGCTGGACTACCGTGCCCAAGTGGGGATGGGCTTGGGCTTCACCGGACAAATTGCCGGTTCTCAAATACCGGCCGATGAAGACGGCGCTCTACTAATCTTCGGTCCAGTCACCCCCGAGCTCCATCTATGGGCACTCCAGAGCCAGACCCTTGCCTCTTATCAGCATGCGCATCAAGTCTTACAATGCTTGATAGAGCAAGCAAAAAGAGCAAAAATTGATGGGAAGGCTCCGAAATCTCTTCCTCTGGAACTTGCCTATACTCTGCCCATGGTACAAGCTCGTGGCGTCCTCACAAAAAACAAACTAAAAAGCGCAGAGGACGATTTGGACAAACTCATTTCCATGCTTTCGGAGGAAGACTCTGCTACTAAGAGCACCATCCCGCTGCTGGAGGAGGAGATCAGGAAAACGCAGGAGGACTTAGCTAATAAGGAACTCAAGCTACGCCAGATGTGGAGAGACAAGAACAACGCAGAACGGGCGTACAACGCCATTTCCAAGCATCTGGAGGAGATAGACGCTTCCGCCATCGCCGAGGGCGGGGCCATCAGGCTCCTAGGGAAAGCCGAACCTCCTGAGAGCCCAGCCGGGCCGTCCCCGCTGGTGCTGGGGATCGTGGCGGGAGCCATCGGGTTCTTGGTCGGTGTGTTCCTGGCCTGGGCAATGGCGTATCTGGAAACGTAGACAGGATAGCGTAGGCAATTGGCTATAGAGGGCGGACTGTCTACGGCAAGCTTGCTGTAGCAATCTGGGGCATATTGCCATCGTTTGCCTATACAATGGAAATGATGCAAAATACTCTAGTGGTTTGTCAGAGACGAATTTATTGGTCATACTCTAGGGGAGAGGAAAACTTTACCCTGGAGGGAGCACTCATGGAGAAGCGATACATTGTTCGTCTCACGGATGAAGAACGACGGGAGTTACAGAAGTTGGTGTCTACGGGGAAGGCAGTGGCTTACAAAATCAAACATGCCAACATCTTGCTCAAGGTAGATGCCGATGGCCCCAACTGGACGGATGAGCGAACTGCGCAGGCATTTTCCCGCCATGTCAACACTGTTGCGAATGTTCGCCGGCGATTTGTTGAGCAAGGGTTAGAAGCGGCTTTGGGGCACAAAAAGCAAAAAAAAGGGATACCGCGGGTAGTGAACGGAGAAGTGGAAGTCCGGATTATTGCCTTGCGGTGTGGTCCTCCTCCCGCTGGTCATGCACCTTGGGCGTTGCGGTTGCTGGCCGAAAGGGTTGTGGAGTTGGAGATCGTCCCATGCATCTCCCATGAGACAGTGCGTCAGGTGCTAAAAAACGAACTTAGATCGCATCTGAAGGAGTACTATGTCATTCCACCGGAACAGGATGCGGCCTTTGTGGGCAATATGGGGGACATCTTGGATCTGTACCATCTGCCTTACGATCCCCAGCGACCGGCAGTATGCATGGACGAGCAGCCAGTGCAAATGATCAAGGAGACCCGTAAACCCTTAGTTGCCCAGCTAGGGCAACCAGAACGGTTTGACTATGAGTATGAGCGGAACGGGACAGCCAGCCTCTTTCTATTCACGGAGCCGCTGGTGGGATGGCGACAGGTCTCCGTACGGGAGCGTCGGACGGCCGTGGATTGGGCCGAGGAAATCCAACACTTGCTGGAAGAGCAGTACCCGGAGGCGGAGAAGGTTGTGTTTGTGTGTGACAATCTCAACACCCACACGATTGCTTCCTTGTACCAGGCGTTTTTGCCGGAGAAGGCACGGGTGCTGGCAAAGCGGCTGGAGATCCACTACACTCCCAAGCACGGTAGTTGGTTAAACATTGCAGAAATAGAGCTTTCAGCACTCACAAGGCTGCGCTTGGATCGCCGGATTCCGGACCTGGACACGCTCAAACGGGAGACGCAGGCCTGGTATGTTGAACGCAATGCGTCCGAGAAGCCGGTGGATTGGCAGTTCACCACAGCAGATGCCCGCATTCGGTTGAAGCATCTATACCAACAAATACGTACCTGACATACCACTAGGAGAGATCCGAGAACCATAGGGTTCTCAGATCTCTCCTAGAGAATCGACTTGCCTCAGACAAAGGACATCGTTGGTGCACCCAAACGTCGAGAAAAGCAAATTCAAGGTAGCAATCTATGAGCTTATACTGATGGTAAGCTTGTTAAGCCTCAGTCGCCCCTTGATCCGTGGCGATGCTTTAGCTTACTTTGCTTGGACAGCCTCTATTGGCGATGACTTTGATTTGGATCTGTCGAACCAAGCTTCCCAGCTCGGATCGCTTAATACATACATGGCTAAGCAGGTAGCAACTACTGGTCACTATGCTAACGCTTTCGCTTGGGGAATAGGCTTGTTGCTACAACCGAGCTATCAGATGGCGCGTCTTTCCAGTAAGTACGGAGTGTTACGCATTAACGATAAGTATTTTATCTCACTACAAGGGTACCCGCTTCCTTATAGCCTTTTCCCGATGTTCCAAGTGATATTGATGGTGATGATTTCTGCCTGGCTCTTTGTGAGAATTGCAAAGGCAATAGGAATTTCGCTTAAAGTGGCTTTGTTTAGCGGAGTTCTGGGAGTGTGGGGAACACCGTTATATTACTACTCTACGATTGAGCCGTTATACGTCCATGCTTCGGCCACGTTTGTCCATACTCTATCTATTCATTTGTTTCTTGATAATTATATGCTAATCAGCAAGGGGGAAAATACTCTCTGGTGGGTATGGTATCTGGCCGGTTTAGCTTTTGGGTTCTCTGCCTTGGTTAGATGGCAATTATTGCTTTCAGTAATCCCAATTGTGCTCTTGCTTGTCTACCAGCGGCAGTGGAAAGCCACTTCTCTGTTTGCTATTGGGGTAGTAACGATAGCCTGGCATATTCCATATATGTTCACTCAGTTGTTTGGCTCACCATTCATTACTCCTGTGAATGCTCTGGAGGGGCAAAGCAATTTCGTCGCATTGGCTAATCTAAAGAACACTTGGCTTGTTCTCTTTTCTAACCTGCGGGGGTATTTCATATGGTCCCCATTTGCCCTCTTGGGTACGATTGGATTGTGTTTGATGTGCAAATACAATCGTAGATTGGCCTTTCTCTTCTTGGGTCTTTTGTCCTGTCAAATATTAATTGCTTCCATGGTTAAGGATTGGTCAGCAGGAGATTCTTTTGGAGCACGGCGGTTAACCGAACTTTACCCAGTAGTTACTATAGGTGTGGCATGGTGGTTACAAAATAGCAAGGGAAGAATGAGAAAAGTAGTCATATCTGCAACAATCGTTTCAGTCCTTTATTCTTTAATACTATTGGTTACTTTCTTGGTATTTGTCTATTATACGCAACCAAGAATTTCGAATATCGGAGGATCTGTGCCCCAGGCAAGCGCGCTGAATATTCTTACAAGTTTTATCAAAAGATCACAGTTTACTATTGTTTGGCCAGTAATACGAGATCACGGTGGACCGTGGGAATGGTTTAGACCTGGACCGTGAACGTGAAGCAGAAGCAATATCAAGTTGGCCACATTGTTAAGCCCACAAACCAACGTAAATAAAATAGGTAAGATTTCAGACAGAAAAGAATGGCCCGTTGTGAACTCGCGGCCAAATTGGGGCGCGAGTTCGCGGCCGAAATGGGCCGAAGATCGGATGACGGTGTATTGGTTCAGCGTGAAATGGAGTTTTGCCTCGTGCGAATAAGACACTACCCTGCATACGCCACCACCGTACTCAGGGATGCCGATAGACGTCCAGCTAAGGCCGACAACGCCTCGGCACACCGCCAACGCTAGGCCCGTCGTCTGCGAACTGTCGCCACCTTGCATTCACGTTGGGCAAAGAAGTTCGCCTCCCGCCCCCCCAACTTGTCCTTGGGCGTCACATAGCCAATCGCACTCTGCAGTCGCTCGGTATTATAGCACCTGACAAACTCTCCAACAACCTTCCTGGCATCCTTCAATGAAAGCGGCGTCTTGGGCCGGATACAACCCGTTTTGAGTGATTTGTGCCAGCGCTCAATCTTGCCGTTGCTTTGCGGAGTAGTGTAAAATTGTTTCTGTAGAATTGGCAGAAGGCAGGCCAAGGGGTATCCTGTGAATCAGGACAAAACACAGGGGGAAGCCCGATGACCTGCACAGACCATTTTACCTTATCAGACGAATTTGTGGAACAAATCATCCCTCAGGGAATGGATTACATACCTGAGATGATACGCACGCTCATCAACCTGGCGATGCGCATTGAGCGTCAGGCGTACCTGGGTGCAGGTCCGTACGAACGGACACCAGAGCGTCGGGACCATGCCAACGGATATAAGCCGAACACAGTGAAAACCCGGGCCGGGCCGACTACGTTTAGGGTGCCACAAGCGCGGAAAGGCGATTTTCGGGTATCCGCAGCGAATGGGCGCTGAAGCTTGTTTTGGCAGAGATGTATGTGGAGGGGCTTTCGGCCCGCAAGGTGGCGGCTGTCACGGAGCAATTATGTGGGATAAATGTCTCCTCCGCCCAAGTGAGCCAGGCTGCCAAAGAGTTGGATGCGCAATTAGAGGCGTGACGCAACTGATCGTTGGGTCGCTATCGTTATCTCTACCTGGATGCCCGGTACGAGAAGGTGCGGCAGGACGGACAAGTGCGAGATGCAGCAGTTTTGATCGCTGCCGGTGTGGATGAAGAGGGGAGACGGGAGATACTGGGTGTTTCTGTGGTCATAAGCCAGGCGGAACCTCATTGGCGAACCTTTTTACAAAGTTTGACGTAGCGGGGATTACACGGCGTGGAACTCATCATCAGCCACGACAATGCTGGATTGAGATAGGTTCGCAAGGCCGTATTTGGGGGTGTTTTCCCTGACAGCGCTGCTGGTTCCACCTGTAGCAGAATGCCCAAGCTTATGTCCCTCGCAAGGCGATGAAAAAAGGATGCAGCCGCTGACATCAAGGCCATTTTCACTGCGCCCAATCGTCCAGAAGCGGAATGATTGCTGGCACTGGCCGTGGAGAAATATCAGGAGAAGGCTGCCAATCTGGCTACGTGGATGGAGGAGAACATTCCGGAAGGATTGACTGTGTTCGCCTTTCCGCAGAAACATCGGCGGCATATTCGTACCACCAACATGCTGGAGCGGCTCAACCGGGAAATTCCGCGGTGCATTCGTGTCGTCTCTATTTTCCCCAACGAAGCGTCGTGCTTGCGTTTGGCCTCGGCACTGCTGATGGAAACCAGCGAAGAGTGGATGACTGGACACAAATATCTTTCTTTTGAAGATTAGGCAGAAGGGCCGGCCCGAGACAGAATCTTGTCGTAGTAGTGGCCGTGGATATGCGTGCCAACCTGGAGCCTTTTTTGGGAAAACGAAGTAATTCCTGGGGCCCTATGGGCCCCAGGAATTACCCTGCCTTTCGGGAGGCTTTCGTCAACCCCTGACAAGCCACAGCACAAGCCCTGTATTGAGTGTGAGGGCTCTCAGGGACG
>WFQT01000188.1 GCA_015486895.1 Anaerolineae bacterium | reverse complement strand
TGATTTTTTATCTGCGTGCGCAGCCTGCGTTTATCTGCGTCTCATTTTATTTTCTGAGGAGTACGTCATATGTCGGTACAATGGTATTTGGTTTATACGAAGCCGCACTGGGAACAAAAGGTTGCTTTTTTCATCGAGGCGATACTCCAACAGGAAGTTTACCTGCCTCTCTGGTCTCCGGAGGGGCAGGTAAAAGAGGGCGTGCCGTTTTTTCCGCACTATTTGTTTGTGCGCCTGAACCTGGAAGAATTCCCCATTTACGCGCTTCGGCAAACGCCGGGCGTGCGCAGCCTGCCCAAATTCGACAACCAACTCCTGCCGGTTCCGGAAGACGTGATCGAGAGTGTCCGGGCTTACATCGCCCAAACGCGCGGGGAAGTTTACGCCCGGGGGCAGCTTTTCCACAAAGGTGATCGCGTGGCCATTACCAAAGGCGCCTTAAAAGGGAAGTACGCTTTGTTCGACCGCCAGCTTTCCGGCCCGGAGCGTGTTCGCGTCCTGCTGACCATCTTGGGACAGTTGGTGCCGACCGAAGTGTCGTTGAACATGTTGGAGAAACTCACCTTCGTCGTGCAGCCCCCTCGTCCGCCGCGACGAACGCGCGGCCGTGGGCGGCGGATCAAGCAGCGCACGCGGTTGTGAGCCTGGCCGCCTTTGAAAGCGCCATCAAGGTGGCACAGCCCACTTTGGTCTGCGGCGACGTGTCGCCGCTTTTGAAAGCGCCATCAAGATAGCGCAGTCCAAAGCAGTCCAAAGCGCAATTCAAGATCAAAAGTCATCGTAAACGTTCACACGATCTATTTTGAACCGCTTTACGGTCTCTACAAATGCCAGCGATGCATTCTGAGCAAACCATGCTGCCGAGCACCAGGGATAATTCTCGGCATTACCCACCAATCCATGCTTAACAGGATTATTGTTGACATAATTCAACCGCGCCAGATAAGATTTCTGATAGGTAACGCGAGTATCCCAGTACTGATACCACACTCTGCGTCCATGCTGCCCATCCTGGCGGTTAATTTCCTTGGCGGTGGTCATGTGTAGTTTGCCGATCAATCGGCGCAACGTTTCCGGGTTTTCAGGAGATGCTGCAACAAAGTGATAGTGATTGATCAGAATCGCCCAAGCCTGCAAACGCCAGCCAAACTCTGCAGCGATGGCAAACAAGGATTGTTGAAAGAAATCTTTCCGGACCGGAGTGTTGAGGTAGTGCACTTTTTTATAGGTGGCTGCAGTGACAACATAGATGCCCGGCTCGAACAGCCAATGGGTAGGAGCATGTGGCCAGTTCATACAGTCCTCCGTTTTTGCCCTGCGGCAACGTGTCGCCGCTGTGACAAATATCTCCTTGCGAGTAGTGACGTTTGCTTTCCACATGATATTGAGTCGATCGGCTCACCTTTGGTTGCATCTGTCTTAGGCAAACGTATCACAGCCCAAAACCTTTATCAACTTGATATCAGAAACCCGTATCAAGCGGTCAATATTGATAGCCAAAAATGACAAATAGAAAACAGAACGCAGGGCGTCATGCTCTACCTGCCCCTGTTAACTTGCCAGAAAACAGGAGCTCTTCACAGAACCTTCACAAACCCATGGTAAGATTGTCGTCGAAAACGGAAGGACACTACAAGATAAGTTCATTTGCGTACTGAATCGAAAAATGTCGCCCGTTACAATGAGGTTATCCACACTCTTTTTATAACTCCGTCTCTCTCGGAGGCTTGTTACACTATCGCCTACCGGTAAGTCATCCGCAATATATACGGATGAACATTGTCTACTACGCCATCAGTGTAGATGTTGATAATATAGCGCCCCGTGTGGGTAATATGACATGTCTTACTGTAATCAGCTACCGTGACCGGCCCGGTGCCGCAGACAGTCTTGTTCAAGTCGCTTTGCGCATAAAGCCAGATTGCCGTATGGCTGACCAATTTGCTGGGTAATTGCAAGCTAATCTGCACGTTATCAGTAGTCGTCGTATCAAAATAATAGTTGTCCTCAGGATCTTTCGCACACAACATAGCATTATAGGAATAGCCAGTGAGAAGCGGTCCCCAGGGATTTTGGTATCTGTTATTGTTGGGTTCATATGCGCCGCACACGAAGTGACGAACCGGCAACCAGGGAATGAACTGCAGAGCAGGCGTATTTGTTGGCGTCGGTGTAAACATTGCCGTAGGTGTAGGCGTCGCAGTGGACACTGACGGAACAGAGTACACATTGAAAGTGAGGTTGCCATAGCTTTCTACACTGAAACCAACGATTTCAATATAATAGACTGTCCCTGCCCGCACATCAACGGCGAGACGGGACTGAGATTGTCCATCGCTGTCATCATTGCACCCAACAGAATGCAAGGCACCACGTTTTCCTGTCCAGACAGCCAACACTGTGTCGTACTGACTCCCGAAAGTATCAATCGTTAGCCGACTATTCACCAATGGCGTAATGCGATACCAAACTGAATGGTATCTTTGACCCGAAACGCATTCCAGATTCGGATCATCTGCCGCAGTCGTGGCTCCTGAAGTTTTTTCAGTGTATGTGCTGGCAAAAGAAGCAGCAGACACCGATATGTACGTAGCTCTATCTATGTCGTCGTTATCAGGCGCAGGCATTGACGTAGGTGTAGGCGTTGGGGTAACAGTAGGGATAACCGTTGGTTCAGGCGTGGGCGTAGCTTGAAAGGCATACGTCAACCCGCTCAGAATCAACTTCCCATAATCCTGGCTGTTGTTTGTACTATTTCCGCGCCAAATGAGATGGGTATCATAATCACCACCATCATCATCGTCATGAAGACCCAAATTGAAACCGATTATCTGGTTGACAAGCAAAGGCGTGCTGGCAAAGCCAAGTTCGGAACGCGGAATTCGGACCTCTACGTTCCAACCGCCCAACACCCTCCGAACGGCGAAAGTTATAGCGGTGGGCGTCCTTTGCCCAAAGTCACTGTCGCGACCGTTGGCCGTGAATAAATACTGATGATCATCTTCAAACCAGTGTGCCTCGTGATCATTTAGTCCATCAATACCCAGCTCTATCTCATCGTCCTTCCATAGAGATGTACTATCTTCTACAATCACATCGTCTGTGACCGCGAAAGCAAACCAAACAAATGAATCATTCCAGGCGGAAAAAACATTCATACTCAAATCGGTTGTGCTTGGATAAGGTTCTTTGCCGGCATGGTAGTCCGCCGTGGAGGCATTCAACGTCACATAAGGCACGTTAGCCCATTCACTAAGGTCGCCATCGATTCTGGGGCTGTCGATGGCTTTGACGGCTTGCAGGCTTTTGCCGGCTGTCTTGAACTGCTTACCGAGAAGAGTATTATTGAGGCCGGTAGTATTCATTTTCTGCCGATGATTGACAGCAACGGTGGATATCGTAAAGGCATTCGGCGTTAGCAAGTTAAGGTACATCTGAGCATTGGAAGCCGTCGTACCCCCGCCCCCCACATTCTGTGCGTACACCACGCTGCGAGGCAACATAACCAGCCCAATGCCGAAGAATAACATGACTAACAACAGCCTCATCTTTCCTGACATACTTTCCCCTTCCTTCCGCACATTCTATTTGACCCTTGCCGCCAGACAGTCAAACAAAACGATTCACGCCTCGTTTCCCGTTGAGATAGACACTAACTCTAACACTAACTCTATAAAAGTATTGTCCAGGGCAAAGCCCTTAGCAGAGCATTATTCCCTTCCCGAGCAAGACGAAACACAAAAAGCGATACCATCTTTCAACAAAACAACTTAGGCTTTTTGTAAGCTAACAATCCCGCCAGTTTGCCGATGAAAACACATTCTTGATTGAATGAGCGAAATCATCACTATTTATAAAGTACAGAACCGCCAATAGCCATTGCATTGCACAGAGTCGAGCAAGTTATTGAGCGGCCTAACCCATAGCCGTGCATCGACTCACTTTCCACCAAGTATAACCGTCAGCCTTCACCAGCTCGCTAAAAAACCAAAGGTAGCCTGCCACAGGAACAGCGAATGGGGATTTAAGAAACGATCTAGCACAGGTCGCTTACACGAATTGTTCCATCCAACAAACCGTGACAAAAGCCAAAAAAGCGTCATTGGTCAAGAATAGCAGCAGTAATCGCACTACCAGCCCTGAGCGAAGGAAACCTTTAGAAACGGCGGAAGCACTTCACTGAATCCCGCTTTGTCCAGAAATGGTGTTTCGCCTTCAGAAGGTTCGGCCATCTTGCCTGAAGTCATTTCTTCAATTGACCCGGCACACCATATACTTTCTGTTCCCTCCCACGCTCGATCAACCTTTACTTCCGTCCGACATACGGCGATTACTTTTTCTATCGGACTATTCTGGTGTTCCATTGCTGCAAGCTGTGACGACTCTGCAATCATTGTGTCCAAGAGCTTTAAAAACGTAAGCATCTATGTTTAAATGTGTTCCAATACAAGGAATAATACTCTCTCTGTCCCTTCGAGTCAAGCAGAGCAGGAAAAGAAAAACCCGCGCGAGCCCACGCTATCTATGTATCATGGCCGTTCTTGTTCTACTTTATCCCCGTCACGGCTTCACGGCGAAATCCAGTGGGCCGTATGCGTGACCGCTTTCCACATTGTCAACATCGTGTTCATTGCCCGTCACAAAGTAATAGCCTTTGATAGTAATGGCAATAACTTGATAATTACCGGCAGGCAGGCCACTAAACTCGAAATATCCATTCTCCCAGGCTGGTGATGTATTGCCCACTTTCCGGTTTTGATGCCATAACTCGATGCGTCCTTTCGTGAAACCATGGGTATGGCCACCTTCCGTTACCCGGAAATGTCCAAAGATACGTGCGTTAGCCACTGCATGCGTAGGTGTTGGCCTTGGCCGCGGCGTATTCGTCGGTCTTGGCGTATTCGTCGGCCGCGGCGTGTTCGTCAGCCTCGGCGTGTTCGCCGGCCTCGGCGTGTTCGCCGGCCTCGGCGTGTTCGCCGGCCTCGGCGTACTTGCCGACTGCAGGGTATTCACAGGTCGTGGGGCGTTCGCGGGGCTTGGCGTGCCGGTCGGACTCGGCGTACATGTAAATGTTACCGTCGGTGTCCGTGTCGGTATTGGTGTAGGTGTCATCGTGGTCGGAGGCGTTATTGTAGGCGTCGGTGTAAGCGTCGAGGTCGGTACGACCGGAGGGGCCTCTACTACCTTTCCATTCTCGAATATCCAGGTCCGCTTAATGTAACTGTTCG
This sequence comes from Anaerolineae bacterium, assembly GCA_015486895.1. Classification (GTDB taxonomy): domain Bacteria; phylum Chloroflexota; class Anaerolineae; order JAADDB01; family JAADDB01; genus S014-12. The sequence continues at coordinate 35,744 of WFQT01000188.1, read as the reverse complement.
CCGGGTCTAATGTACCCAGCGTCACGCGGTTCAATGTCACTTGTAGAGCGCCACCATTAATGGACTCAACCGAGACTACATACTGTGCGTGCCATGTTTTCGTTTCCCCTTTGGCCATGACACCAACAAATTTGTCCGTTCCGTCAACCTGAACGGTAACCTGTGTCATTTCAGCAGCGCGCAAACTCAATGTTATCCTGTCGGGAAGCGTTGTTACGGTCGGTGTAAGCGTCAACGTAGCCGTTGGCATTGACCCAAACAGATTCTGTACGGCTTTCGCAGCCGCCCTAACAAATGGCGGTTGCCACAAGAAAAGGATAGCAACCACAATGGAAGAACCAATGACAAATTTCACAAGCGGCGTCTGCCACCACGGTAAGTGCGTTACTGCCCATCTTGATGGAACGTTTTGTTCACGCTGCTCCTCTGGTTCGATGGCCGTGTTTGTTTCCCGGACATTAGGCAATTGTCTGACCACGGTTTCGTCGCTCTCCGGCAATGGTTCACCACCGTTCAACTGCAGTTGCTTCAACGCTCCCGCCATTTCTGCCGGCGATTGAAATCTTTGTGCTGGATCCTTAGCTAAAGCTTTCATGACCAATTGCTCAACACCACGCGGCACTTCAGCATAATTGTGTAACGGTCCTGGGTCTTTCTCCAAATGCTGTTGCATAATGGCCAACGGTGTATCGGCGTCGAACGGCACCACGCCCGCCAGCATCTGGTACATGCAGACGCCGAGGGCATAAATATCAGCCCGAATGTCAACATGGCTGCCTCCTGCCTGCTCCGGTGCAGCATAACGAGGACTCCCCGCAAAAAACCGATCCGGCGTCAGCGTTTCTTCCCCTACAATCTTAGCAATCCCAAAATCAGTTACTTTGACCAAACCACTATCCGTGATCATAATATTTTGCGGTTTGATATCCCTGTGCACGATGTGATGTCGATCGGCTTCTGCGAGAGCTTCTGCAACTTGCAACGCGATAGCCAGAGTCTGCTCAACAGACAAATTTCCCTTTTTCTTGATCAACTGTGCGATGGTCAATCCTTGCACGAACTCCATCGCAATGAAGTAGCGATCGCCTGCCTGGCCAAAATCCAGAACTTTGACGATATGAGGGTTCTGGAGACGCATAGCCGCTTCTGCTTCGCGCCGGAAGCGTGCCACATCAACCGAGTTTTGAGCCAGATCGGCGTGTAATACTTTTAGCGCCACCTTCTGTCCTGTGCGGCTGTCGGTGGCCAGGTAAACGGTTGCCATGCCGCCAGAGCCTATTTCCTGCAAAATGCGGTAATCACCTAACTTTCTCATCCTATCCCCTCATGACAGAACATTGATTGGCGCAACAGAATTCTAGCAGTACCATGGAAAAGGGTGCACTCCGATTCTCGCCGTAATCGTATACCCTGACGATATTTGGATGGAACAGCTTAGCCAGCGCTTTTGTCTCACGCTTGAAGCGTTTCAGGACATTATCCAACTGCTCCGGTGGGAAAGCAGTGCTGCGGATGAGTTTGATGGCGACATCACGATCCAGGTGCTCGTCATGTGCTTTGTAGACTACCGCCATCCCCCCTTTGCCGAGCATCTCTGTGATGCGGTAGCGATCCAGCGTCTGGCCAATCAAGCTTTTGTCCCTCATGCCTCTCCCCTTCTATTTCTCGCTGTACGCCCCACGCCTTAATTCGTTTATGGGTTAAATCGATTATCCATTTGCGGCAAAACGACATCATCGGTAAACGGCCCGCAAAGTATACGAATGCACATTGTCTCCAACGCCGTCAGTATAAAGGCGCACGACGTAACGTCCGGCATGGGCAACATGACAGGTCTCATTGTAATCTATCGCTTTGACCGGTCCTGTTCCACAAATGGTCTTGCTCAAGTCACTCTGTGCATAAAGCCAGATGGAAGTATGACCGATCAAACGACTTGACAATTGCAAACGAATTTGCACATCCTCCGCTCTTGTCGTGTCAAAGTAGTAGTTATCCTCATCGCCCTTACACAGTTTAGCCCGGTACGGCCACCCCGAGTGGAGCGGCCCCCAAGGATTCTTATATCTGTTATTGTTTGGCTCATAACCATCGCAGACGAAGTAATGATACGGCAACCAGGGAACGAACTGCAGAACAGGCGTGGCCGTGGGCGTAGGCGTCGCCGTGGGCGTTGCTGTCGCTGTCGGCGTCGGTGTAAATGTGGGTGTGGGAGTAGGCGAAGGAGAGGCATGATCCACCTGAAACACATACGTTTGGATATTGTCGTGATACCCCGTCTCCGGATACAACCGCAGCAGATAACGCCCTACCCTCCCAATATCACATGTTTGCCAAAAATCCTGTGCGTTCACCGGCAATGCTTGACAAATTATATCAAAGTCACTGTCGTACAATATCATGCCAACGTGTCCCACCAAACTGCTCGGCAACTGCAAAAGCACTCTAATTGGAGAGACCTGCGACACGTTGAAGAAATAAAAATCGTCATTATCACCACGACAGAATTTGGCACTATATGTCTGTCCGAAATGTAATGGCCCCCAAGCATCACCAGGTGTGTCGTTGGGTTCGTAAGAGTCACAAACGGGCGTCAGTGTGCGGGTCGGCGTCAACGTAGACGTGGGTGTCGCTGTCGGCGTCTCCAACACAGACCAGGTCAATCTGAAATGCGCCCCCCCGGACCTTTCGTAGTATTCCACGCGCATGCGATGGTAACCGGCCAGCAGGTGCACCGTCGCAGAAAAGTTAGCAACTTGAGGATCTCGCCACGATTCAATGATCAGATTATCATCTACCCAAACACGTGCCCCATCATCCACGCTAATATCAAAGCGATAAGTGCCACTATCGAACCAAACATAGCGCTGCCAGCGCGCCGAGAAATCATTGGTGGGCACGCTATGTCCCGGAGAATTAAATCCCCAGTCGAAGTCAAGGGCGGACGTTTGTTGGATCAAAGCAGGCGCACCGGTAAGCCAGCGGTTGGCGAAATATGCACCGCGCCAGGTATTGGGATAGGCTGTACCGAAAACCTGAATGCGATCGTTCCCACTATCCGCCACGTAGAGTTTACCATCGGGGGCTACAGCAACGCCATCTGGATAGTAGAATTGCCTATCGCCAGCGCCTTCGGCGCCCCATTTTCCAAGAAACTGCCCGATGGCACTGAAATGCTGGATCCGATGGTTGTTTGTATCCAGCACGTAAACTGTGCCGTCAGGAGCTCCAGCAATGCCAACCGGATAATTAAACTGTCCATCACCAATCCCAAAGTATCCCCATTCCCCCAGGAAGGCCCCCGTAGCGCTAAAACGCTGGATGCGGTTATTGTTAGTATCCGCCACGTAAACTGTGCCGTCGGGCGCCACAGCAACACCATCCGGATAGGCAAACTGTCCAGCGCCAGAACCACGGGATCCCCACTTCCCTAAAAAGACCCCTGTAGCGTTGAAATGCTGGATGCTGTGATTGTAAGTATCAGCCACATAAACTGTGCCATCAGGAGCTACTGCAACACCGAATGGCAAGTTGAACTGCCCATTGCCGGAGCCATGAGAGCCCCACTTTCCCAAGAAGACCCCGGTAGCGCTGAAACGTTGGATGCGGTGGTTGTAGGTATCCGTCACATATACCGTGCCATCGGGAGCTACAGCAACTCCGCGCGGGTGGTCTAACTGTCCAATGCTGGAACCGCCACTTCCCCACATCCCCAGAAAAGCCCCGCTGACGCTGAAATGCTGGACACGATGATTGTAAGTATCCGCCACATAGAATGTGCCATCGGGTGCCACGGCCACCCCACGCGGGTGATCAAACTGCCCACCGTCAGCACTCTGATACCCCCATTCTCCTAAGAAAGCTCCAACAGCACTGAAACGCTGGATGCGGTGATTATCACTATCCGCCACGTAGACTGTGCCATCGGGCCCCGCAGCAATGCCACGTGGGTGGCTAAATTGCCCATTGCCGGAGCCGCGAGATCCCCACTTTCCTAAGAAAGCCCCGGCAGCACTAAAGCGTTGAACTCGAAAGTTATCACTGTCTGCCACGTAAATGCTGCCGTTGAGCGCCACAGTAACATCCCGAGGGTGGTTGAACTGTCCATCGCTGGCACCACGGGCACCCCATTTTCCCAAGAAGCTCCCTGTGGCGCTGAAACGTTGAACGCGGTGGTTGTCAGTGTCTGCGACGTAAATAGTGCCGTCGGGAGCAGCAGCAATACCCTCAGGATGATTGAACTGCCCATTGCCGGAGCCATAATATCCCCATGTCTCCAAGAAATCGCCGGTAGCGTTGAAATGCTGGACGCGATGATTGCCAGTGTCTGCTACATAGATCGTCCCATTTGGAGCCACGGCAATACCACCCGGCTGCTCTAATTGCCCGCCGCCGGAACCATACGAGCCGAATTCGCCCAAAAACACGCCATTGGCACTGAAATGCTGGATGCGGTTGTTCCCGCTATCGGCTACGTAGACAGAGCCGTCCGAAGCAACAGCCACTCCGGCAGGGTGATCGAGCTTCCCATCGCTGGAACCCAGGGAGCCCCATGTAGCCAAGAAAGTACCGTTGGCGCTGAAATGCTGGATGCGGTTGTTCCCGCTATCCACCACATAAATAGAGCCGTCGGGAGCAACGGCTACGCCGCAGGGATAGTCAAATTGCCCCACCGGAGGCTGGGCGCCGATCGAAAAAAGAAAATAGTGATACGGCGTGCTGACCTGAGCGCCGGTAGATTGTCCACGCATCTTCCCCGCCGTCGGCATAAAAGGTGCTCGTCCATTTGTCGTGACGGGCCATTGGGGTAAGAGGCCAGGCAGCGGCGTCCCCATATCGGACGTCAACCTTGTCTCACCCGTTGGCACAGCGGGCGCAGCCACCGCTCGATCTTCCCCGGGCATGGCACAATGAAACAGAACGGTCACCCACAGGCCTAACATCAGTGCTATCAAGAACCATCGGTTCAGTCTTGGCATATCGAATCTCCTCCTTCGCAACTTCCCACCCCAGACACAAACGCAAGAATGGGCTTACGGCCTTGGCGTCCAGGTGGGCACGGGCGTTGGCAAAGGCGACAAAGGCGTTGGCGGTGGCACCGGAACAGGCGTATTGGTCGGCGGCACGGACGTCGGAGTGGCAGTTGCCGTCGGCGGTGGTGTGGGGATATTCCGCACAACAGGAACAACAGCTATAGCGCCACGCGACGCCACCAGGCTCTTGTAGACCCAACCGAGTGCTCCACTTTCCAGCCATATCTGCCACCACGTTTCATCCGAATTCTTGCCCTTGATCAAAAGAATCTGCCCCTGATGCACTTTGCCGATCACCGGGTACAAAGTGCCAGGGCCAGAACGCACATTCAAGGTGGCTGCCTGCACCACTGCTTCCGGACGGGGCGTAGCCGTAGCCGTCGGTGTATTCGTCAGAGTAGGCGTAGGAGTAAGTGTAGGTGTCGCCGTGTCCGTAGGTGCGAGTGTAGTGCTCGGCGAAGGAGAAGGATTCACTACCACAGCCTGGGATGTCGATGAGGCTTTCGATGTTGGTGTCAGCGTCATTGTTCGCGTGCTCCCAGGTGGCTGAGTGATGACAACCGGAACCGTAGCAGTAGGCAAAGCGGGCCGTAGTGGAATCAGGCCACCTGCTAAAGCGGCCACTACTGTCCCCACGAATAGCACTGCAGCCGCAACGAATGCCTCCCTCAACGACCATTTCCTTTTTGGCCATTTCTTCTTAGGAACAGAAGGAGCGGAAAAAGGTTGAGCAAACGCGTTCTGTAGCGCTTCCACAAAGGCTGCTGCACTTTCAAAACGATCCCCGGGGGCTTTAGCCAAGGAGCGCTGCAAGATGCTATCCGTTTGAGGTGATAGCTCAGGATTATATTCCGTAGCGTGGGGAGGTTGCTCATAAACCTGGGCATGCATAACAGTTAACGTATTGCCCTCGAAGGGCAAATGCCCACTTAACATCTCATATGCCATGACGCCCAAAGCGTAAAGATCAGCGCGCTGGTCAATTTCATGTCCCTGTATCTGCTCCGGCGCAGCATAATGAACGGTGCCAATGAATGCGCCCGTGTGCGTTAGACGTCGTGTTGCATCGCTGATAGCTTTTACCACACCGAAATCTGTCAAAACAGCACGACCTGTCTCTGCCTCTATCAGAACGTTACTTGGCTTGACATCGCGGTGCACAAAGCCATGATCGTGTGCGTAGTCCAAAGCAAAGGCGATGTCGCGCAAAATGTGCAAAGCCTCCCCTGAATCAAGCTTCTCCTGGCGTTGCAAATAGGATTGTAAAGAATAACCTTTGATGTATTCCATGGCAATGTAGTAGTAATCTTCGTCATGCCCCACATCGTAAATCGTAACGATATTAGGGTGCTTAAGCGCGGCAGCAGCTTTTGCTTCTCGCTGGAAACGCTGTACCAATTCCTCATCGGCAGCAAGATTTGGCAACAATACTTTTAGCACAACCTCGCGTCCCAAGCTTACTTGTAGCGCTTTATAGACAACCGCCATGCCACCGCGGCCGATTTCTTCCAAAATCTGGTATCCAGCTACTTCTATCCTCAGGGTAGTATCATCACGCACGTTTCCCTCCTTGGCAGGAATACCGAGACAAAATCCGTTTTTACAAAAGCCAACATTTATCCACTGCAATGCTTGTTCCGCAACCCAGGGGCAAATCTAAAACAGATGAAGTTAGTCGTTCTATATAAGATGAAATAGCCTTATACAAGACGGGTGGTAAAGCCATGACGGTTACCAAATTCAATGTAGATGCCATTCCCCATCCCCATACACGGTCAACAAAATGTAGGTAAAGGCAGGGTGTGTTGTCCTTGGCTCATTGATTTTCTCGTCAATACAGGAACGTATAGTTCCCCCCCGCAGAAGGAAACCATGCTCGAAAGACTGTATCTCGGCACAGAATCCTCGCTCTTCTGCCAGCGCCCAACCTATCTTGCTATTTGGTCCACCCAAATGCGTTCGCCAGAGCCAGCCAAACCCTCGCTTTGGTTCATGCAACCCCGGTGGAGGTGAAAGTCCGATTCCATTTGGGTTATCTCCCTGCCACACCCAATCAGGGGAAGACTTCATCCATTGGCCGGCTGTTTTGTTGTCACTCGCTCCCGAGTATAGAACATAGACCCTATCTATGTCGCTGCGCCAAAACATATATCCCCTCTCAAAAGCTTCCCACGCTGACCACGTGATCTCCGTCTTAGCGAGCGCACAGCCAAGTTTGTCCCAATCCCAAATAGCAGCAAATTGCCGGGCGACAGCCAACCGGCATCTTGAGGTCGGAGTTGTCGTCGGTGGCACAGGCGTATCGGTTGCTGTGGGAGGAACAGGCGTAAAAGTTGGTGTCGTTGTCGCCGTTGCGGTCGGCGTTACAGTCGGCGTAGGTGTAGTCATTGGAAGCCTCCCTACCTTTGCTGGGATAGTTGCCAATTCCCTGAAGGCACGCACTGTCGCCGTTTCAGTCGTTCCAACAGTGGGGGAAGGCAAGAGAGCACTTCTTCGTGGTAAGATAACACCGAACGCAGCCAGTGCGCCCACAAGGCTAACGATCAACAAGCTCACGAATACCAATAGTACTATAGCAAATTGCCTGCGCTGGCTTTCGCTACCTGTTCGCGCCGCATGTTCAACCGCAGTCGTCCTGGGAAGCGCGGGGGACGGCACAGGAACCGTTTCCTCTGCCCTCTCTTGCCGCTCCGCCAGATCCTGCACGGTGAGGGCAATCTTCCGCTCCAGGGAGGCCAGCGCCGGGTCGGATCGGGCTAATTCCAGGGCCTGGCGATAGGTGGTCAGTGCTCCTTCCACATTGCCAGCTTCCTCTAATTGGCGGGCGGCCTCCGTCAGCGTCCGCACCGGAGATATGCGCTCTCCCGACTTTCTCAAATCCTCTCCACGGGTCTCCTGCGAGTAGACGACCGTCGACGCTTCCGCTTCCTCCCAATGAAATGGCTTGCCCGCCGCTGCATCCTGCAACGCCTCCGCAAACTCCCCCGTGCTCTCGAAACGCTGCACCGGATCCTTGGCCAACGCTTTGCTCAACACCCCAGCTACACCCGACGGCAAATCCGTAGCATAAACACCAACCGGTCTCGGCCGCTCATATACTTGCTTGTGCAAGAGTGCCGGCGCGCTATCCGCTTTGAATGGCACTCTCCCCGCCAACATCTCATACGTCGTTATCCCCAGTGAGTAGACATCCGTCGCCGGCCCTACCCTTTCTCCTTTGGCTTGCTCCGGCGACATGTACTCCGGCGTGCCTATCATCATCATAGACCGAGTCAGTTGGGCACCCTCCGCCGCCTTGACGATCCCAAAGTCCGTCAGTGTGGCATGGTCATCCCCATCCACAATGATATTCCCTGGCTTGATGTCTCGATGCACAAATCCGTGTGCGTGGGCATAGTCCAGCGCCGACGCGATCTGGCTCACAATGTGAACCACACGCGCTAACGGCAACTTTCCCTCACGCCGGATCAAACGGCGCAACGATTCGCCCTTCAACTCCGGCATAACAATGTAATAGATACCCTCTTGCTCGCCCACGTCGTAGATGGTAACGATATTGGGATGCTCCAGTTGGGCAGCGGCACGCGCTTCTCGCAAAAAGCGCTGCACAAAGGTCGTGTCAAGGGTCAATTGCGGTGGTAACACCTTGATAGCCACATAGCGGTGCAGCGAAGGTTGATAGGCCCGGTATACTACCGCCATTCCTCCACGGTCGACCTCCTCGACAATCTGATATTGTCCTAATGTCTTACCAATAAGCTCTGCCACCTTCGCTCCCCGCTCAAATTGCTTGTATCTCTGTCTGTGATCCTGGTCTGATTATCGCACCGGCTTGAGCCAGTCTTGGGCGGCCCAACCAACGATGGAACCTTGTTTCACTTGCCACCAGGTATAACCATCAGCATTCACAGGCCCACCGGAAACGAGTAACGTTTTTCCCTCTTCCACCGCTAACAATATCTTCGCACTTGTGCTCGGCTTCTCCCTGATGCGCAACCGCTTGCCGCCAGTATTGACAATCCGCACGTGCCCACCGACCTGGATAATAACCGGGGCCGCAGGTAATACCGCCTTTGGCGAAACGGATTTGGTAGCAGGAATTGTTGTGACGGGAGGTGATGGTGTCCATGTAGCCGTTGGTGTGAAGGTCGGTGTCGATGTTGGAGTGGGCACCGATGGAGTCCAGGAAATATTTGCATAGGGAACCGGTACGTTTCGGTCTAGCATACGATACTTTGTCGCTGCAAACTGTAAATCACCTCGAGAGAAAAACCAACCGACGGTTAGAGCCGCCAAGAAGATGAGAAGGAGCGCCAACAACGCACTGCGTCGTGACTTTACCGGCAACCACAAAGCGCCAATTAGGCCAAAAACAACTATCCAGATTGCGACAATAACGATGTAGCTTAAGTCTTCCTGACCGGAAACGTACAAATGCTTAAATTGTGACAGCGTCAACAAAAAGAGGTAGCTTACCACCGGAATAGTAACCATCGATCCCAAGAATAGTCCCAGCAAAGAGAACCTTCCGGGGCCGCCCCAAGCGCTACCCACCATAAAGCCAAGAACGAGAACAGAAATAACCTCTAACGCTAAGATGGAATAATTAATGTGGATGGCAAAAGGTCGCGATGCATATTGTTCTAACAAATAGACCGTGACAATAGCCAAAAGAGCGCCGTTAGCCCAAAATAGCAGCAACGAACGTACTATTTTCCCCCACTCAGGGGAAATTTGTGGTGGTGTCGTGAGCAAAGCGTCGAATTCTTCTTCGCCCGAAGCTATTGTCTCTTCGTCGGCCGGTTGAGTCAATCCGTCTGCAGAACTTTTCCCGACCGCTTCCGGTTGCTGTTCGGGCATTTCCCCACTCGCTTCCCTTTCCTGTTCTCCGTCCGCTGCAGTATTGCGTTCATCAATTTCTTTTTTTGCCGAGTCATTCTGTTTTTCCACCGCTGTGCTCCGTATTGTTTCATAACAACTGCTTCTTTAGACGATAAAAGCAGAACCTGCATTCCGCTATTTCCGTAGACAGCGAACAAGCTTCCTCTTTCTGCATATCTCTGAAACAGAACCATGAAGATGCAAAGAGCCCAAGAACGCCCCTGTCGCACTCCCCGGGGGCTGCACTCTCTAACTTAGCAATCGGCCTGAGAAACCCTGTCTTTGGGTACTCGGCACAAGAGAACAAGTCCACCGCAATAATACCTTACGACAAAAGCGAGAAGACAGTTAACACACTGACAATAAGTGCGCCAGTGATGCTAAGCGAAATTCGCCAGTCAATAACAAACCCCATAGCTACACCTGCCACCGCCAACAAGATGATGACAAATACCAACCACTTGGGAAACGACGGAAGAACTTCCATGTTTACATCGATGGTCGTATTCCCCCAGGCAGGCACAGGAGAATCGGGGACGGAAAGCTTGACAAAACCTTGTCGTACTCCGGGGCTAAGGTGACGTCCACTGCCAAGAACTTCGACAATGGCCTGATGGTCGCCGGTTTTGATGATGTCGGCCCGTATCCAAGGAGACCGATCGCTAACTGCCAAATTCTGCAACGTGTTCCCGCCCGTATTTCTGACTCTGATGCGCACAGGCGGCAGTTTGCCGCGCCCTTTACCGAGATCGACGGTGGATGTTTTGGTGTCTAGCTTTGCCGGCAAACAAGATTCCGGTTGAGGACAATGTTCCTGTAGAAAGTGGAAGAGGCCTGCGTCGCGATCATCCTCGGTCGTCATGATCTTTTTCGCCTCATTTGCTATCTTGAAGTGCAGGCGGCTTTCCCGTAGCCAGTCGCTTATGGAGCCATCATATAATAGCCTCCTAATGCGGATCCACTCCTGACGAGCAACATGACAGAGCTCTAACAACGTACTGACAGAAAAGTCAGATCGGATCAATAGCCGGTTAGCGACTGTCATAGAAAGAGGAATAGTCGCTTTGCCGCCGTTAGATTCAATTCGTAACTCTCCCTCTACAGGCCCGAACGACGGCTTTGACGGTGCCTTCGCTACTAAAACTAACTTTTGACTGCCCCCGGTATGGCAATGAAACACCTTGCCTTTGACTTGGAGCCATTCCGGCATTTTGCCCACTTTACCGGATAAGAAACCTCGGCTAGGGTTATGAATCGTTATCGTTTTTGATCTGCGCTCGCCAGGTGCTAACTCCCCGAAGCTCACCGAAAGAGGCTCTGTTTCCAGCACAGGCCACGGAAGCGCCGGATCCATGCAGTGCAAGGCCTCCTCCAAGCCTTCATCACGGTTCCCCTTTGTAGCCACTGCCTTCTGCACACATGGCACAAGTTCTGGCTTTACGCGCTTGAGCCAAATGAGAATATCACCATCCTTGAGATGCTGCAGTCCTGTCGCCCAATCAGAGTCGCATCGCTCAACCAGATCGTATATGCTGTGCGCTGGCGGCCCAGATTGAAACTCGAATGGAATGTCCCGAGTAGCCTTCGTCATTTTGTCTCCGACTAATGCTTTCTTCAACTCAGCCATGTCGGGATAACGAATGTCCCTATTGAGAGCTACAGCTTTCAGGATAACGCTACCGACCCTACGGGGTATGCCAGGATTTGTGTCTGAAGGGTGACCAAAGCGCCCTTGAGGCACTGTGCCCGTGAGCATGTAGTACAGGACCACCCCCAAGCTAAACACATCGGCCCGGCCATCGATGTCATGTTTGCCTTGCCACTGCTCCGGAGCTACGAAATACGGCGTCCCCATCTGGATGCGAGAACGTGTAAATCCGGTTTCGGTGACGATTTTGGCAATATCAAAGTCAGTCAGCTTGGCAACCCATTTCTCTTGGCTATCGCTTCCTTTGGGCAGCAAGAGAATATTGGATGGTTTGACATCGCGATGGATCACACCCCTTTCGTGAGCATAAGCCAAAGCATCGCACATTTGCACGGCAATGTTGACGGCTTGGTCTACACCTAACGCACTCTTTTCTTGAATCACTTGTTCTAAAGTCTTGCCCTGAACAAATTCCATGACCAGCCCCGGCCGGCCGCCAACATCAACCAGTCCCAACACATGCACAATGTTAGGATGGTCGAATTTCTCTACAATAGCTGCAGCTCGCCGAAAGCGCTCTAAAATCTCTCTGGAATCGACAAAATTCTCATTCAACACCTTTATCGCTACATCATGGCCTGCGGCATCGCGAGCCTGGTAAACAGTGCTGAAGCCCCCCTCGCCAATACGGCGTAAAGTGGTATAACTGGCTACCACAAGACCATTGTCTGCACTGCTTTCCGCCGGCTGCCCGTCTTGTTTTAACCGCGTTTTAAGCTCTTCAGAACTTTGACCTGCCTGTGAGCGCGACTGATCTTGCTCTTTGCGAAGTTTAGTTTTATCATCGTGGAGCAATGGAATATTTTGGTCCATCACCAACTCTCTCCTTTCTCAAGCAAAACTATACTTTCCTCTACAATCAAATATAATCCTTTTCATCTTCTCCGCTGAGATTATCCTCAAAGGTCTCTACTGGCGAGGAAACAATTGGTTCTGATACGTAGCGGTAGTAGAAAATACCAAGAACAGTAATTACCGCAACGACAACTCCAGAAATCAGAATTAACCAGGGGTGTTTTGCCACTAAATGGATAGTACCTTGCAGAAGCCAAGTGATAAAGCTTATTGTTAACCCAGCAACCACACCAACAAAAATATCCGTCAACAGTTTCTCCTCGTTTATCATTGTTAGTGCCTCCATTATGGAAACTATGAAAACGAATAGAACACTATTGCAAAGCTGACCACACTGACAACAACCACCAGTAACACCCATTGCCAGCCAACAAAGTGGGCCAAAATCACTCCAGCAGTCCCGATCAGAAGACCGGCAACCAACACCCGCCAAGAGATAATTTGTTCAAAGAGCCTTAACACAAGCGGAACTTCCATGGTGATTCCTATCTTGACACTGCCCCATTTAGGCACTGGATTATCATCAGGCAAAGAGAACTTCACAACACCTACCGAAACGCTACTGTTGGCTTTACGCCTTTCCCCGGCCAGTTCAACGAGTACACGTCGCTGACCTGCTTTGGCTATTCTCACTTTTGCCCAATTTGGCCGACCAACGATCTTCAAACTCCGCAAATCGCCGCCGCCAATATTTCGGATAGTTACCCGAACAGGGTCTAGCTGACGAATGCCTTTACCGAAACCCACGCGAGTCGACCGGGTGACTAATCTTGGCGGCAAGCATCGCTTGGGATCTGGACAATTGTCCGCCAAGAAACCGAAAAGACCGGCATCACGATCCTGTTCCCGGGACACGACGTCTTTGGCCGCATTCGCCAGACTGAAGAGAAGTAAACTCTGACGCAACCAGTCAGCTAACGTGCCGTTGTATAACAATGCACGAATCTGGTACCAATCATGCTGAGCACTATCACATAACTCTTCCAACGAGCCCACGGAGTAGTCAGGCCGAAGCAAGAGTCGCCGCCCGACAGTCACAGAAACAGGGATACTGGCATTCCCGCCGTTAGACTCCAATCGCAACGCCCCATTCATAGCCTGTGATTGGGCCTTTTCCGGTACCTGCACCTGAATACTTATCGTCCGGCTCTCCCCTGCCAAACACCTGAACACCTCTGACCCCACGGTTATCCATTCAGGCGTTTCAGCAATCTGCCCTAACAAATAGCCGCGACTGGGATTGTGAATCGTTATCGTTCTTGTTTGCTGCTCGCCGGGGGCCAGTTCCTCAAAATTTAGCGAAAACGGATCTGTTTCCAGCACTGGCCACGGCAGAAACGGATCTATGCAGTGCAACGTCTTTTCCAATGCCTCATCACGATTTCCCGTCCCAGCTATAGCACTTTGTACACATGGCACAAGATCCGGACTGACACGTTCCAGCCAGATAAGAATGTCGCCATCCTCAAGATGCTGCAGTCCTGTAGCCCAGTCTGCATCACACTGGTCAACCAATTCGTCCAAACTATGTGCTTGTACTCCCAAACGGAACTCAAATGGAATATCTTGAGAAGCTTTCGTTACCCTGTCGCCCACTAACGCTTTCTTTAGAGCAACCATATCCGGATAACGAATGTCCCTGTTTAGGGCAACGGCTTTCAGGATAACACTTCCAATCCGGCGGGGTATGTCCGGGTTGGTATCAGAAGGGTGGCCAAAGCGCCCTTGAGGCACGGTACCTGTAAGCATGTAGTACAAGACGACGCCTAAGCTGAAAACATCAGCCCGGCCATCAATGTCATGTTTTCCTTGCCACTGTTCCGGGGCTACAAAGTACGGCGTCCCCATTTGTGTCCCGGAATGAGTGAATCCAGTCTCGGTGACAATCTTGGCAATGTCAAAGTCCGTCAGCTTGGCGATCCAGCCCTCTTGTGCGTGATCATTCTTAGGTAGCAAAAGGATATTCGACGGTTTGACATCACGATGAATCACACCCCGTTTGTGCGCATAAGCCAAAGCATCACACATTTGAGCGGCAATGCTAATGGATTGATCCACGGGCAGTCCGTTTTCTTCTTGTACGACCTCTTCCAAGGTTCTCCCTTGGACAAACTCCATGACCAGCCCCGGCCGGCCGCCGGCGTCAACCAGTCCCAACACATGCACTATATTAGGATGATCAAACTTCTCCACAATCGTTGCAGCCCGTCGAAAACGTTCTAAAATATCTTCAGAATGGGCAAAGTTCTCGTTCAAAACTTTTATCGCTACGTCACGGCCTGCGGCATCGCGAGCCTGATAGACAGTGCTGAATCCCCCCGCCCCGATACGACGTATAGTGGTATAACCGGCTACCACAAGACCGTTATCTGCGCCGCTTTCCGCCAATCGCCCATCCGGTTTCAACCGCGTTTTAAGTTCGTCAGGATTTTCACCGGCTCGCGAGCGCGAGGAACCTCGCTCTGAGCGAAGCCGCGTTTTATCATCATGAAGCAACGGAATATCCTGGTCCGTCATTTGCTTTTCCCCGCTCTCAACCCTAACTATACCGCAATTCAACGTTAAGACCACTCATCTGCATCATCTCCGTACTCGTCAAAAGAGGCAGATTCCCCGTAGTCCGGCTCGCCCTCGTTTCCCCATGTGTCACTGCCCCATTCGGGAGGTACGTTGTGTACCTTGCCAAAAGAGAATTTGGAGGGCAACAGCTTTATGGCAGCCACTACGAGGCCAAATACAATTACAACTCCGGCAAGCGCCAACCCCAGCATGGCAGGCAAGGATGTGGCACCGCCGGGGACCAAGGTCACATCTATCGGACGTGCCGAATTCCAGATAGCTGTGCCTCCTTGGACTTCATCGGCATTGCTACCAATGATCTTCCGGCCGTGAATGCGAACTTTTACCGGAAACAGTGAGCCAATCAACGCTTTCGATTCTGCAGTCAACGGCTGGGCGCCAACGGAAGCATCAGCAATGTGCACCCCGCCGTTCTCTTCCCGAACGGTGAGCGAAGGGATCGCGATGTTTCCGCTTTTTCCCTGGAACTGCTGCCCAAAAGAAGTTCCCGCGGAATTAAGGAATGTCTGCAAAGAATCATAGCCCTGACCTTGCGCCGTGAACAGAAAGATTGTCCCGTCCTTCTTGGTGGATTTGTCTACTTTGCATTCCCACCCGTGTTGCGGACAAGCAGCCGTCATCTGATTGAAAGCCATAGTCAGCGGCAACTCCGTGTTCAGTGGCAAGTTGATGCCCAATCCCTCCATCTGGAGGCCGAGGCTGCCCAAGTTCTTCGGCATAGCCAGTTTTTCTTCGACTTTCCATTTCTCCCCTTTATGCACATAGACGTTCACCTGAAAAGAACAAGCAGAAAGCAGAATAGTCGCGAGTAACGATGTCGATAATACCAAGACAGCCCGTTTCCAGTTGAACATGTTGTTCCCCCCCCCATTCGCTCTCGAAAATGGAACGCTGATTAACGCTGATGCACGCTGATCTCAATTTTCATCCGCAATAGTGTGCCATAGACTAACGATAAATCCTTTGAAAATACCGGCCGTAGAGCCGCAGAGCGTCAAAAAAACTCTTGTCGCGCTCCAACAAAGTCCGCAACCTGCCATCTCGAGGCCACGCCGTCGCGTCGTCGATGCGGCTAAAGCGCAGACTGCTCCAAATGGCATTGTTACTGCCATCCGCTGTGAACTATACCGCACCAGAAGGAACCCACCGGCAACCTGGGGGCTGCCGAATGCCAGTCAGCATCAGTGAGATCGCAGTCAGACTGGTTGGCGCCCGGAAGTGAACAAAGCGAACCTCTCCAAGGAGTGGCTTCGCCCAATGTTGGCAAGAACCATAATTTACCACTCTTTTCCTCCGCAGTGGAGCGCCAGATTCATGATACCCCCCTGGCCACGACACCGTCTCGCAGAGAATCACCGCTACAACTTGCTACGGCTTTTTGTTCTGCACCCTGACCCGAATGCGACACCTGGGCTCATACTTCCAGTGGCCGTTCTGGACATAATCGATGACTAAACGTAATTCATATACTCCATCAGGAACGGAAGTCGTAGCCCAAGTAGCCAGCTCATGCGCATGCGCGGGAGCCTTCACACCTTTAACAATTACATGCCATTTCCCATCCGGTAACGGTGTTGGAGTTGGGACCCCATTTTCTCTTTCCACTCGCAATCTCGCGTCGTCAGACAACTTCACATACTCTACCTTATATTGCTGGAAGCCAGAAACAGCTATATTCCCCGTAATGGTTACGTTCCCACTAATAGTAGCACCAGGACGCGGGAAAAGGATTGTATAGTTGTCTATGCATGGAGGGACAAATGTGTGCCGTTCAGGACACTTTGCTTGCACTACGGGCACAGCGCAAACGTTTTCTTTGGCGTATTCCACTGCGCTGCTTTCAATCCAAACTCCGGCAGTATCGCCGAGACTACCCTGCAAACAGTTCCCATCCCCGCTCTTACCGACAATACTGAAATAATCGCCCGCGTAAACTTTGTGCTCGACATTGCCAGACGAGTCGTAGATATCGGTATTCTTCAATATCCTGACTTTTGATAGTGACAAAGGCTCAATTTCTTTGTCCGCCCCCCGGATCTGGCTCGCATGACCCTTCGCTATCCATCCACTGGTGCCTGTGTATTTAACTTTCCACCATTCTCGATCCGCGCTCTGAGCTGTGACAGCGAGCTCCGTGCCGGAAGTCACTGTTGTCACTATACCGCATTGTTGCCCAGGCCCGGAATGCAGCGGCACATCATTTCCCTTGGCCAACACGTATGGTCCCTGTGGAGACCGCTTTGGGCAATCTTTCCGTACTACGGGTACTGCACATATATTCCCCGCGATATACTCCACAGCGCTACTATCAATCCAAACTCCTGACACGTCGCCCAAATAGCTTTGTAAGCATTTCCCGTCTTGGCTTTTTCCTGTAACGCTGAAACGATCGCCGACAAGGGCTTTACTCCCATAATCTCCATACGAATCGTACGTGTTAGTTTCCTTCACTATCTTGACGTCCAAGGGCCACAAGGCCTTGATTTCTTCGGTTGTACCCTGAACCTGGCCTACATTATCTTTCCTAATCCATCCAGTACCCCCCTTGTACTGGACCTTCCACCACTGTCCATCCACACTCTGCGCCTGGATTTTCAAATCTGTACCAGGTCCCATCTTAGACACTTTCTCACACCGCTCCCCAGGTCCACTAAGCAAAATTACATCCCGAACGGTAATTACGTGTGGATTGGATGGTGGCCTCTTGTCTAGTATCGGAACATCCGAGAGAGAGCCATGTACTATGACATGACCTGGGCTGTTGTATATCCACCCTTCTTTTCCGTCACCAAGATCAATCCTCACCCACCTTTCATTAAAAGCATCCTTCCCAGTCACTTTGAAAGTTTCACCAGCTTCTGGCCTCTTTATCCGGTCATAGTGTTGAGCAGAGGGGCCGCCATAAATCCAGACCACATTGTTGTCAGCAATCTGCATGGTACAAGGCACAATATTATCCAGTTTTATGACCTGCGATTGCAAGGGCATCGTTCCAATGTATACTACGTGACCGAGCGAGACACCTTTAACTCGAACATTGTATGCATCACACGCCCCCACACGGGGAATCCATCGTCCACTAACGACCTGTGAACCGTCAGTATTCAGTGGAACAGGGGTTTCTAGGGGACATTTACCGTGCAAAGGTGCGGCTGGCCGAATTTCTGCATTGAATTTCACGTGAGTGGAAATCATATTCATAAGCTCTGAAGCGTGAGCAGAAGATAAACTGCCTCGAAAATACGCTGTCAGGGTAATAGGCTCTCCGACAACATGGAATCTCTGTTGCGGCTGAAATTCCAAATGAATATCGATCGGCATGGGGCGTAAGTCCAGCACCAGGGGTACAAGGCTAAACTTTCGTTCTGTCCCACCTGAAGGTGTCCAATACAGGAAATATTTTCGTGGCTTTAAAGTAATAGTGCCGCTATGCTGTTTGTTTTCACTCCAGCGATAGTGGTAATCTGTGCCCACCGTCACTTTGCAAGAAGAATCACTCCGGTATTCCTGTATTGCATCGTGTGAACCTATACCATTTTGTAACTTGAGCACGCACGTACCCGCGTCTTTGTTGTATTCGTCCTTAATACGTAGAACAATCTCTTTGGATGAACGTTCAGTTGACGGCACAAATGCCATTAGCTGAATAGGGAGCTCAATCTTTTTTTCAGCCTGGATCGCCTCAATACTACTTCTTGCGTTTTCGACAAATGCTTCCTTCAGAGATATGTGGTATCTATCGGCTATTTTCTGTGCCTGACCCATCCAGTCAACAGTGCTCAATACCGGTGGGATCCTATCATATCCCCAGTAACACGCCTCGATACCGGAAAGGGGACTATCGGTATGAACAGCTTCTGTACAGGCCGATTGCAATCGTTTTGCCGCCTCGGACATGCGCTCATTGTCAGCAAGGCCTCCTTTCCCAATCAAACTGCTATAGTCCAGATATATTTGACCCAATAGTAAGTCTCTTTCATCTTGATAAGCTTCCCCCTTTTTCATGAGATGTTTGAGATCATCAGACCCTATCTGCACCCTGTCCTTAGAAAGATCAATATACAATAATCCCAATTTGACGTGCAAAATGTAGTATTTCGTTGTCAGTGAAGACGGGAGGCTTTCCCCCCAAGCAGTCATTTCGTCATGCAGGTTTTTGTCTAACTCCACGGCAGAATCTAACTCGCGTCTTTGAATAGCTATGCCCAGCAATAGTAACTGCTTGGCAAACTTCACGTTTTTCCGGGTCTCTTTGTCCGAACTATCTTCGACTCGCTTTTTGCTCCACGATTCCAAGTCCAGATCACTGGTGGGCACTTTCCAATTCAACAAGTCCCAGTTTCGCGTTTGGAAGGCGCTTTTGAGAATCAAGTAGGACAAGTCAGGTATCGTTCGAGTCGCAACATCCAGTGACTTGAATGATTCATCTGGTAGCCCTTCCCATCCAGACACTTTTCCCATGGGAAACAATAACTCCAAGAATGTCGACATGTCGTGGTAAGAAGGTGCGTCCAACCCGTGCGAGATTCTCAATCGTGCCAAGTAGCCGGATATTACATACTCCATACTAACATGCGTTGTAACAGTAATGCGATCAGTACCGTTAATCGGAGGATCGAAGGAAATGTGCCAATTACTGTCTTTCTCACCGTCATCCGTGATCATAACCGCCGCGTCATACAAAGCGTTACGTCTAATATATTGTAGATACCTGACCGGATTCTGCCTCTTTGCGCCCGCCCATGAGAACTTTATAGTTGAATATATGTGATGACGAGCCAGTTCACTCCCTATCTGCACATTTTGTAACGCGGTTTCCCTATACCTGGGAGATACCTCGACGTACACAGAAGCCAAGTCACCGTGAACCCAACTGGCAGGGGTAGGATACAAGAACATAATAAAGAGCGCGACCATCAAGACAGCATAACACCACACCCAGTTCTCCGTGCGAAAGCTCCACACCACATAAACAAGAACCAAGGCAAAAACCAAAAGCATTAGCTTAGGTACCCATCGACCAGCCGCGACAAATCCCGTCTCAAACCACAAGACTCCCCAGGCAACACCAAACAAAAAGAAGAGGATCTTAGTAGACTGTGCCAGCAAGATTTTCCATAAAGCAGACACTTTACTATCTGCTGATCCACCTTCCTGAAAACGAGCAACCGCGAGTAAAAGCAACACAACTGATATGGCGCCTGCAATCACAAGATCATGACCGGCAACATCCCATATCCAGTTGGCAAGCAGATTGTTTAGGAAGTCAAATATCAGGTCAATCATTAACCCACTCCCAAGATGTGATGAAGGTACGTCAAAGGATAGATCCGTACGAATCGTTCACGGTTTTGTTGTATGGCAACAGCTACGCTTCTATTTCCGACCCACCACAAAAGACTTTCCTTGGCAATATCTTTATTCAGCATGGCCAGTTCACCAGTGGGCTCGCCAATTGTAGAGGCGCAAGTGGCATAATTGTACGGCAATTTGACTGAAACAACAGATCGCTTTGAAATATCAAAAAAGAACAGCCGTAAATCGTCTATACGAAAACCCAAATAACGACGGCCGGCGGCTGGCACCGAGCGTTCCATTGGCTCATCATTATCCCCGCCAACTTGCTGCTCGTCCAGGTGGCGACAGAAAATTGTACCATCAAGAACAAATCGAGAGATATCTATACATAGGTCAGTGCTAGTAGAATTCTTGATAAGTGATGAAATAATCCTAATGCCACCCTCGTCCTTATAAGCAGCCAAGATAATCTCTTTGTTCCTTAACTTTGCGTTCACTGCTTTCGATTGACCGCGAAAGGCATCCCATATAACAAGCTGGTTCTCCTCGACAAGAAGAAACCTACCATCATTTCTAATTCTCAATATCTGCCTGATCCCATCGCCAGGGACATACCAGTCCTGAATCCATTTCTTTCTTGAAGTATCCCACTCCAAAATCCTCAACTCGTTAGTCTGGCCACGTATCACGATGTAAAGAATGCCACCATTGTCGGACAAAAATGCATTGATCGGTATCCCCTCGATTGAATATTCCTGCCGAGCTTTGCCAGCAAATCGCTTGTCGTAAAAATAAACCAGACCCGCATTTTGTGATCGAGACGACAAAAGCAAATAGACATCCCCATCCCGGTTCAACCGAATCGCTGAAGGATAATAATCAGAATCAAGCTCAACAGGATATTCCCACCGAATAGTTAGCCTTTGTTTAGCTGTGCGATAAACATCGCCAAGTGCCACAAGCACTCCCCCTGATTTAGGGAGAGATCTCTTAAAATCCTCGCAAAACTGACTCACATTCCGATAAGGATTGCCGTTACCACTTTCCAACGACCGCCTAATAACCTTCCGTAATTTTCCAGGTCTAATAATGCCCAGTCTTGTGGTATCTTCGTCGTAAGGTAATCCCGTTACCATTTCGTAAAACACGGACCCCAAACCTTTTACCTCGGTATCACGGGCATTCCCACCTCCGTGCGCTTCCATCATTGCCATAACCAAATCAAAGGCATCGAGCTTAACCTGATCATTTCTGGTTAACAATACGCTCCCCGGCTTGATGTTCCAATGCGTAATTCGTTTTTCATGTGCGTATTCTAGCGCAGCGCAGATACCTGCTAAAACTCGAACCGCTTTGTCGAGAGAAAGTTTGTTATCGTCGGCCTTATCCAAGACATCACTGAGACTCCCCTTGTCAGCGTATTGCATCGCCAACACCACTTGGTTGCCCACCTTTTTGGCGCCAAACACGCGGACAAAGTTGGGATGTTCCAACTTAGCCGCTATCGCAGCGGCCTTAAGAAATCCCGACTGGAATGCCTGATCGCTCACCAGTTTTTCGAACAAGAGTTTCAAAACCACTCCCTCATTGCCAGTATGATGAAGTAAGAAAACATCACCATGAGTGTGAGTTCCTGTCTTAGCCCTATGGAGATTTCTAATCTCCCTGATGGACGGTAGGTGATCAATGACATTGGAATATTCCGCAATACTCATACCTTCCTCCCCGATCCGCTTTCCCATGACTGTTCATGCTAACTTTAATTCTGTTGCCGATCTTTGCCTTTTCTCAATCTGACGCTTGCTTCCTGCACCCCATGGCGCAAAAGAGAAATCGTGCTTTTCTTCAACTGCATTACGAGTCCCTTGACCGTCCAGCCCGTACTACCGTCGAAAACGATCTCGGTTAACCCGTTTCGAAAGTCCTCAGTTCCACTTTTCAACGCTTCCACATTCACGAACTCATCCCGATCCACACTGTACAGCAGCCGAGCCACAAGGAGCGTCGACTCTTTTTCCAGCAACGAGAGATTCTCGTTGATCTGCTGTAACGCCGTGGACGTCACATCCAACCGGCACAGATAGTCACCACTCAGCCAACCGGCCAAGCCGACAAGCGCCGCCAACACCAAAGTGAGCGGTGCAGCATAAAGCACGAGATAGAGCAAAAAGAGCACCAACAACGCACCTCCAATAACCATACCTACTTTATCCCCACGTTTGAAAGCTCTCTTTTTGTCCAAATATCTACCGGCTATAACCCCCAAACCCATCAGTAAGGCCCCATAAAGCCAGAGCCCCAACCACGGCAATAGCGTCAGAATGGCAACAAAAGAAAGGATTAGATCGATCTGGTTGAAATGCTTTACGCTGGGACGAGCGCGCCCATACCCACCCCAATACCCTAAAATCCACGGCGCTAAAATCAACAGGCCGCTGATGGCAGTCCCAATCAATCCAATGGCAGGAGATAAAAAGTGAGGCATTGGCAGCAATGCTAACACGTGTGCAGCCCGGATCAAAGATCCAAGTGGGAGCAGTGCGCGCCCTAAAAGCCATAAGAGAAAAATGCCAATCCAAAGCGTCAAATGTATTTCAGCGTCATGAGGCAACAGCGAAGGCAGTTGTTGTGCAAACAACGTATTTAACCGAGCGCGTAACGGCGCCAGTAAAGATTTCTCATCAGAAGCACGCCATTTCTTCCCATAGCCGAGGGTTGTGGCTTGCGTATTAGCAATTTCCTTCTTAGCTCTTTCTATCGTCTCCAATTTCTCGGCATACAGTCCCCGGTAACTATTTGCTTTCTTCTTATCTGCTTCAGCACCCCAAAAGTCAGGTGGCAAATCATCAAACACGCGCACAGCCTGCTCTGCTAATCGATCCTGTCCTTCTGGCGGAAAGTCCAAAATGAGCTTGACGAGCATCTCCGCAGCCTCAAAGCGAGATGTCAATGCCTCCCTTTGCTCATCGCTCTGCTTGCCGTGTTCCTGAGCCCTCTGATACCAGTTGACAGACTGTTCGTATCCCTTCACCACCTCATCGTGGTTCTCGCGAGAGGCAGCCAACGACGTGTGATATTTGCCTATTACCGCACAGGCCAATGCTCGCGCCTTATGGACTGACTGTCGCCGATATCGCCGGGCCGTTCGCTTAACCTGAAATTCTTTCAAGGCTTGGGATTCCATCAATGCTGCTACATCAAACAAGGCAGCGCTGGTGTCAGTGTATTTCTGGGGCAGATCAGGACTCTCTTCAGGAAGAACAACGACACCATCGGCGAAAACTTCTTTGGCATGTTCGACAGCATGCCTGGTAGCTGCCTGGAGAGGCGTCTTGATGCTCTTGTCATACTCGTAAGCCTTCACATCAAGTGATAAGTCCGCACTGAGGCCCAAATCACGCAGGAATTTACTGGCGCGTGCCTCTCGCTGGGAGAAAGCTTGTCCCCCTTCTTCAGCAGGGAACTCGTACCCGCACGCCGGACAGATAGCTTTGACATCCGTAGCATGAAAATCATATCCGCATGCCGGACATACCAATTTCGCTTTCTCTTCGCGACGCTTCTTGGCAGTCACCGGTGGCGTGGAGGAGAACAAGATCGTGATAGGTTTGGGTGTTATCAGATCGGAAAGCGCCTGAGCAACATCTGTAGCATTCTGGTACCTATCGTTTGGGTCTTTCGCCAAGCATTTGAGCACAACTGCGTCGAGTCGCTCAGGTAAATCAGGTTTCTGCCGTGAGGGAGGAATCGGCTGGTCCTCCAAATGCATTCTCCAGATGCTTTGCGCCTCTCTCGCGACGAAAGGGGGTGTTCCGGTCAATACTTCGTATAAAGTGACGCCCAAAGAATAAATATCGGAACGATAATCGCTTTCTTGCTTGCCAGACACACGGATTTGCTCCGGCGCCATATATAAAGCCGAGCCAATTCGCACACCGGTACTAGTCAGATGTAGCGCTTCATCCTGGGCTTTAGCAATACCAAAATCCACCAACAATGCCCGGCCGTCCCTCGCCACCAGAATATTGTCCGGTTTCACATCGCGATGAATGATCTGCTCGCCATGCGCGTATGTGAGCGCAGCACACACATCCCGAAAAATGCTGGAAATGATGCCGAGATCGAGTTCTTGATAAGAAGAGGAGAGCTGGTGAAGCTGCGTCTTGGCATTAGCGTCATCGTGAAGACGAGTCGCAGCCACATCATCGTGCACAAAATCTGTCGCGTCACGAGCATTGATTAGCTGGCGTAACGACTGGCCATTTACAAGTTCCATCACGATGAAATAATGACCGCGATCCTCCTGAAAATCCAACACACGCACAATATTGGGATGTTGGAGGTTGAATGTTTTGATCGCCTCTTCCCTAAATCTGGCTACAATGCGTGCATCCTTGGCCAACCACTCGTGAAGCACCTTTACGGCGACCCGCCGGTCATACTCGCGTTGGTAGCCCTCATAGACATTAGCGAATCCACCCTCCCCGAGTAGAGCCACAATTTCATAGCGTCCTAAATGCATGCCAGGTTGCAAAGACATGATTCCTCCTTCTGCGTAGCCCACTTGGCGTGAAAAAAAGAATGAGCATCCAGCCCCCCGATTTGTCCAAACCCTGCATTATCCCGTCGATATCAGGTCATATCCACCATCTCGCGTCCACAGTCAAGGTAACAGCCCCAATTATTCTTGTAAAATGCACCTGATAGCCCACCATGACGCTTCAACAAGTAAAACTTACAATGTCGCAATATTAGCAATGTCCTAAGTAATGTTACTTTCCCATTTTGATTGACGCTCTATACTGGTTACCCACCTGCTGGAAACGGAAGCTGCAAGGAGTACAGAACGCGCAGAGACAGCTTCGAAAGCAACGAACACACAACTGGCAGGCTGCTTCCCTGTCAAATCATTTTCTATGGATAGTTTAGGCAGGCTCCAAACATAGCAGAGCTGAGCTTTAGTTGTTTAGCGAATTCGTCGAACCTGTTACTCAACAGACCTGTCAACAGCACTCGACCAATCACGGAGACGCGAAAGGAAACGAGCTATTTCCCAACATGCGTCCGTCTCTCGCCTCATCATCTTTTTCTCACCCTAATAGATTGAGAGAGCGTAACTGCTCAATCTGGGTCAAGTGGAACGCTGATTACGTAGGTTCTCCGCAGATTCCTTACATCTCTCCCGGACAACACCAATGTATCAGAATAAGTCGGCAAAAAGCAGAATGCCATTTTACCAATCATCTCCCCACTGAAACGGCCGACTGGTAACGAGCAAAATTTCTTGTAATTCACCGCTGCGAACAATACACAACCACCCTGTTATCTTCTCAATTTAGTAATATACTCCTCGATTACAAGAATTTCCCAATCGGCTAACGCTTTTCGTTTGCTTCTACTCTTTTTGTTCTTTTCCAGGTAATCGAGCAAGAACTTAATAACTGAACGATTACCGCCCACGATGCCTTTAGCAGATTCCGTCGTAATTGTAGCACTTTCGCCTGCCGTATCTCCCAGAGCACTCACACTCAGTTTTTGTCGACTTCTACGGGTTACATCTTCATCGATTTGTTCAGAGAGGATTGATAGTATCTCCACGTGCTCTTGTAGAAACATTGTGGCGGCAGTTTTATCCTCTCCCAGAGGCACGACAATATTCTTTTCCAGGAAATTGTCATGATACTGGCACTCGTAGCGCTTTTGGCGCGAGTTCCAGTGCACTTTGCCAAAAGCGAGGCCCAGAGCAACCGCTTCTTGCGGTTCTGATATAATCTTTCCCTCGAAACGGAGGGGGAAAATATCCGGCAACATAAGATACTTGCTTTGGGCATGCAAACCTACCTCATTCCTGGCCCGAAACCGGCTATACTGTTCTCGATAACTCGCAAGCATACTAACGGCAGACAAAGGCAGGCCATGCCGGACTGACATGGAAATAATATGATAGCGATCGGGTACACGCACTGTTTGGATTGTTGCCCCAGAGCCAATACCAATTTGCTCCACCGCTTTTTGTACCAAAGAATCATCATTGTTAGCCTGGAGAAAACCAACTACCTGAATCAACGACGGATTTACCGCTGTATCAAGTGCCGTGGAATTATAGCGCAAGAATGGCTTGGCAGAGTCGATCAAATCTTTCATTTTCTCTTGTACAGCACGAATCTTAGCATCCTCATCATTGGCCGTTGGAGAGTAAGGGTGTCTTCCAGATTCGTTGGGTTCACTCAACTGAGCATGTTTGACTAAAAGCGTCTCGACATCCTTTTCCTTCAATCCCGGAGACAGATATCCCCTGCCAAACGCAAGTAACTTGTCTTCTATTTCCTTCGGCTCCATATCCCGCCATCCGGAAATAGTGCCATATTGCTCCGGCTGGGAGAATCTATAGAGTTCGTCCTCGACAGAACCCCCAACAATCTCTTCATAAAACTCATCAAAATCTTCTTCCGTCAGTAAAGACTCTTCCAGCAAGAAACGTCGCGAACCATACAACGCATGAGGCGCAGCAAACCGTTGTTGCAACGCATCCTGGACGGTTTCCACTTTATCCCGCAAATCTACAACTTGGCCGTTGACCTCTTTACTCACCCTTTCTATAGCGGAAAAGTAATGAAGCGTCATAGAGGTCACAACCTTCTTTAGAGCATCTGTCAATCTTGTTTTTAGGGTAGAGACATAATTAGAGCGAGTACGCTTCCACCAGTGGTAGGCATTATATCCGGCCACGCCCACAGCAAACAGAGCCGCGATAAGGAAGAGAAAAGTAGCCAGTTGTAAGCCAGCGCGAGCTAAAAAACTTAGATCACCGCCGCTCCACTCAGCAACTAAACCAGCCAAATTGTCTTTAGCGAACAGAAACGATGTAATAGACAGCCAAAATGAAAATACCAAGAAACCAATCAAACCACCCCAGACAACGATCTGCTCTCTCCAATCCTCCGGATAAAAAGCATAAACAGCAGCGACATGAGCTGCTTGTGTCTTAGTCACATCCTCAGTTGCCTCTTTCAATTGACCAGTTATCAAGTCCAAGTTCCCGCGTTCTACAGCGACTAACTTATTCAAACGCTCCGTCAGTGACTGCAAGGCACGGATAGCCAGGGAAATACCGCCGATATGGTTATCATCGATCAGCTCAAAGGCTTTGTCTTCGACCTCTTTTTGTTTTTCATCGAGAAGGTCTTCCAGATTAGTCGCCATATTCCTTTCAATAACCGGCAGAAGCCTGGTGTAATTATGTCCAAACGATTTATAAACCGTCTCAAAAAAGGCTTTCAGGTCGTAAGGGGCCATATGCCGGAAAGGCTTGTCAAATTGGTTTGTATAAGCGGCAATCTTTTTGTCGCCCCCATTACCATTACGCAGCCGAGCGACAACCCCGTCCTTATCTACTGCGGAGAAAACGACCGGCTCGATGGCTTCCGGGGGCTGCTCTTTCAACAACCCCTTAGAGCGACCCAGCATATCCAGCCCCAAACGGATTGCACCAACGTCAATAGTCTCTTCCACAGGTAAAATATAGGCTGAAAGCCCAAAACCGCTGTAAACCGCCAATTTCCCAAAGGAACGCGCTATTCCGCCTTGCGTACTTTGCTTGCTCAGTTCTTCGCCCATTGTGGTGGTCAAAGTCTGATCGAACCATTCAGCTACCATTTCGGTCATCTGAGAGCGGGTAGGGATCCTTTGATTGGCTTCATTCACCGCATCAACCAAATAAACGTAGTCATAAGGTGCCCTAATCTGTTCTACTCGCAACCCCGGATCAAAACTCATCTTGTAATGCCCCTGGTCCATGTAATAGTCCAGTTCCTTTAGAGCGGCATAGGTGTTAGCCTGTTGCGTATACTCTCTCTTACGACGTTCATTAATATCTTCACCATCGTGAGTCTCGTCGGCAAAAACCGGTAAAAAAAGAACACCGGCGTAACGCTTAGTTATGCGTTCCGCAATCATCTGATGTTCCAAAATATGCTGAAGCAAGTAGGGAAACTCGACTAACGTGCCGCTGGTAAAAGGATCGCTTAATGCCCCAACAACGAAAACATCCAGGGCCGCAGTGGAATGAACTCCCATGCCCATGTTCTTGAGTTTATCTTTGGCGGCCGTGTCTATGACCTGCAACGTCCATTGCCGGAGTGTGGATTCGATAAACGGCGCGTTAGAGAAAAACTTCAGCCAACCGGTCAACCGGGTAGACGCCTCAGATTGTCCAGCCGGTTTCATCGCTATGATTGCTTCTTGAAGCTCGGGTGACAGCAATTGCAAAACAGCATCATCTACAGATCTTGCGGACAAAGTAATTTGATGGATAGGCTGTACCTCCTCTCCTGCAGGAAGCTCGTTTCTCGGAAAGTTACCATTTTCGCTGATCCCAACAAGCGATATGACAGGAACTCCTTTCCCATCTGATAAGTGGACAAGGCGTTCCCGCAGTCTTGAAAGCACTGCTATCCCGGTATCTCCAATACCTACAATTAATGCCTGTCTTATCGTTCTTTCCATTGCAGCACCTCTTTTCTCCACAATCATCGGAGTCTGACCCAAAGCTAATTTCGTCTGATAAACTGATTCCTCGCCCGAGTTGTTCAGAATACACCAAATTCTTGGAGACACAAACAAGAACATGCGTCAAATATGATGGCTCAAACCGCATGGTCTGTAAAATGGGCTTGCAGCAACCACTTTAGAGCCAACACACATTAATGCAGTTCTGAATCAATAACAGTCTTTCCCCGAATTGTCGCTGTAATTCCCATTGCTGAATGCTACCAGCCCGAGTCTCTGCTGGAAATTACTGTTTGGCAAGGAGGTCATTCTCAAAAACAGCCATTAAATCGGGCTGGTAATAGTTACCCTTAGAAAAACCGCCGCCGAACACTTCATTCCATCTGGTTAGCAAATTCCCTAACCAGTTTCTTCAAATGAATCTCCAGTTGTCGCACTTCGGGATCTCGAGCCAAAGCGCGGTCTTGATATTCCTGCAAAACCTCTATAGCTTTCTTGTTCCCCATATTCCTGATTTTGGCTTCAATTTGTCCTTTGATGTCATCAATGAGCTGTTGGTTTTGAGTGAACGCATCTAATGACTGACGCAATCCTTGATCTAGTTTGACCTCTACCTCCAAACTGTCTTTGGGCTGACAGTAGTACCACACACCAATTTTCTTGATTAATCCAAAAGCCTGACCCAAAGCAAACCATTGGTGTGCAGCTTCCTCACCTTCCAACCAGGGCAAATCAGGAAACAGGTGCAAAGGACTGACGCGTTTCCGCAAATGTTCTTCGTATTTCTTCGCGTAAAAGTCTTGTTGACGCAATGCGAAGAGTGGCAAACCATGCTTCGAGTGTAAAACGGTCAGGCGATGGGGATCTCGTGTGGAAATCAAAGTCTCCCCTTTGCGAATGGCATCCCGATACAGAGACGTGTTCTTGTCCTCAACGCCAATGACGCGAATGGATTCCATCTCGCCACCGCCCGTCATTTTAGCAGCCTCATAATTCCAAAATGGCACTGAATCCGTGCGCAAATCTTCCAGCCGCTCTTCTGGCGATATGGCGTGTCGTTTCTCGCGAATCAGGTCTTCCAAATGAATATCGAAGAGAGGCTGGAACAGACCTTGCGAGAATTCAAAAATGCTTCTGCCAATGGTTATTTCATCTTTCTTTCCTATATCGTAAAGGCTGCCGATCCGTTCCAGGTAGCGGTTGAAATTCTCAGCTACCGCCCCTGCGTGTTCGCCATAATAGCGGTCCAAGTCCTTATCATCGGTAATCTCCGTTGTCAGCACCATTTGAGCAAAACGTTCGCCCCTTCGTGCTTCCTTTTCCTCCCGCTCGAAACGGTGAGCCACCGCGTTAAACTTGTCGACCATTATACCGACGGCTTTTCTCGACTCTGCGACCTCACTGTCGAAATCTGACAAAGCGCCGAGAATAAGGTTGCGCTTCATGATCTCGAGCTGGAGCGTGAACTGTTTTTGCCGTACCGAGAGATATTCATCTCTAGCTTTGGCGATGCGTCCACCTCTTCCCAATGGAAACGAATTCAAGGCAGCCGTAAAACCGGCTTTCACACCGTTGATTTGCTTCTTTACGGCATTTAGTTGCCCGCTGAGTCGTTGCCGCTCTTTATCGAGTGCAGCCAACATTTTCTTCAACTCAGTATCCAGCCTTTCCAGGAACAACACAGCCAGCACAGGCCCTAGCTGAGGATCATCAACGATTCTGTGCGTTTCGGCAACCAAGTCTTGGCGTAGTTTAGCTGTTATGCGTTTGGCATTGCTATTACCCAATTTCATGTAATCGCCATTCAAGCGTCGGATTTCGAAATTCTGGACAAATGATTCAGTCCGCTTCAATACCTCTTCACGATTAGCGTCACGAATCTCTTTGCTGGCTTCCAGTCCAATCCTGATTTCTCGCCCCTTCGGATCACGCATCACATCACTTAGAAGTGCCTTCGGCAGCACATGACTTTTCTCTTGGAATTGGCGTACAAGCTCCGGCACTGCTCCCTTGTCAGGATCATGCGTGACAGCCTCACGAATCAAAGCCTGGCCGAAACGATACGAACAGACCTCAATGATACGTTTGGCCGGAAAAACCAAAGACGCCGTACCTAAGCTGCTAAATGCTGTAGGTTCCCCGTTCTCCATGCGATCCAGGCTCTTCACATTATCGAACACGCTTTGCGTGGCCTTACCCACCTGAGAGCCAATTTGCAGGAAAATACTCTCAGCGATCATCGGAGCTAAATCCTCTAAGCCGGTCAATGTCTTACCATTTTCATTGACAGCATCGATGAGATAGCAAATATTAAACGGTCGGTTGTGAATTTGGACTTCTAACCCATCTGGATACTTCGCATAATAGTTACCCTCTTTCGAGAAGTAATTCAATTCGCGAAGGGAAGCATAAGCATTGGCCATAATGGCATCCGAAGCAACCATGGCAAACGCTTGGGGAAGTACCAACATCCCATTTATGAAACAAAATTCTGGTTGTATGCCGTTATTCTCGATGAGCTTTTTGGTCAAGTAAGCCATATCGATAAAGGTACCGCTTCCAGTGCCACCGCATACAGACGCAACGATGAAGACATTCAACCCTCGCGTTTTTGCGACAACAGCGCCTTCCCCTACTTCGCCTTTGAGCTTTATATTCGTCAAAGAGCGAATCGAGGTCAACAAGCGATCACGGACGCGCGCCTCCTGGCTGTAATGATAGAAAAGCGCTAACCGCCCTAAAGGGCGGATTGCTTTAGCGCCAGCCGTGATAGCGCGCACCGGCAGATTGGTAGGCAACCAGGCCTTGATGGTCGGGTGACGATCCAAATTTCTAAGAATACTGCCCACCGGAACGTGACCAATGTTGACCAACTCCACATCTTTGGTAAGACTTACCAGTCGCCCTTTTTCCGAAACCACATTAATGCTTTCGTCCGCCGTATCGAACGAGATCAACTTAATGACGTGAGAGATTTTCTCTCCGTACGTGTCCAAAAACCGGGCCTTTAAGCGTACCAATATTTCATGACCTGTACCACCCAAGCCAATAATCAATGTCGGTCGGAATTCCATGGTCACTTCTGGCGCCAATTCTTCTTCTTCGCCTGCAGCAACATCATCGTAATATGCCATTTTCATCCTCCTGTAGTTTGGCTGAATATCTTATGACAATGACTTAATCATCTCCATTACTTACATGACATGTCCCAAAGGCAGCGTAATTGTCGAACACGGTTATCAATAATCTGTGTAACCATCATTTCCGCTGTCATCGTATTCAGTTCCCTGATCATAGTCACCGGAACTACCAGTGTCGTATCCAGTTCCTTGGTCAGAGTCTCCGAAACCGCCACCACTGTATTCACCCGTGTCATCTCCTTCAGTATAATCCCCGTATTCCCCTGTATCCCATCCGTTTTCTTCTGTCTGCCAACCTTCATCTTCATTTCCGGAAACACCTAAATATTCATAGTGCAATTTGTAACTACCCACTTCAATGATATCCCCATCATTTAGTTTCTTGGTTTCTCCTTGACTTAGCAGACCGCCGTTAACAGAGACAGCTTTATTACTTTCAGTAACTTTCAAGACCGCCTCCTGATTTCCTCGGCGAGCGAAAAACGTCAGTGTTGCATGTAACGGCTCATCTTGAGGCCCCACGCTGTCGTTTTCCTCATAGCTATCGTACCCACCAAGACCGTCATTATCGTCGCTCTCTGCTTCAGGGATAGTCTCTCCCTCTTCATAGCTTGGCATTTCATCCAGTGTCAGATCGTACTTGTTACCATACAAGTCAATATCAGACGTGTCGGTGCCTTCCGGTGCACTATCGTATACCAGCCTGCCAACCAACTGGCCACGTCCGTGGACGAAAACGTACGCACCAAGTAGTCCACCGACAATTGCCAACAGTACTACCAGAATGATGATATACGCCCATGGAGAGGTAGGCGGCGGCAAGACTGTGAAGCTTATCTGATCATGCTTAGTCTTGCCATCAGGATAGGTCAACTCTAAAGTACCGGCATAGACTTTCTTGCTTTTACCTTTGGCCGGCGCTAACTCTTTCGCCACCGAAAAATGAAGTACTGCAGTTGTGTCTTTCTTCCCCGGCAAGATCTGGACCCGGTCCGTATGCAGGGCCAGCCCGGCCGGCACGCCTGTGAGTTTCACGCGCACTACTTGCCCGTCTTTCAAGCCCGAACTGTTAAAGTGTAATGGTATTTCTCCCTTTGTACCGGCCCGAACAGTGATGTTGTTTTTCCCGACCCAATGGCCGGCATTTGCCGGCGTGGCAGTTGGCGTAGCTGTGGGGACAGGTGTCTCCGTAGGCGTAGGTGTTTTTGTTGGCGGCATCCCTACTGTGATCTGCTCCTTGATGTGATCTTGAACGTTCAACGCCGGAACCGCGAGGTCCACCACCAAAGCGTATGCACCTTTCTGAACTTGAGAAAAAGCGCCAGTGAAAACAGCATCGCCCGCTTTGTGGTCACCGTTGCGCCCGTCGTCAACAAGCTCGATGGGCGCCGTTTTAGTGCCATCGCTTCTGATCAGGTAAGTGCGAACCGTAGCCTTCCCGTTACTGATATCCGCATCTCCCGAGGCTAATGCGCACGCAACTTTCACCCCGGCCTCAACGGAGAGAGTGCCACCCGGCAACTGAATTCCGGACTTAGGGCTGATAAGACTTAAATAAGGTACAGCCAACAAGGAGACTCCCTTTTCACGCTTGGCAATCTTATCTCCTTGATGACCTTCCAAAGAAAGTTGATATTTCCCCTCTTGCTTAGTTTCTGTGAATGTCTTTTGATACAAGCCCTGTCCGCGATTGTCCAAAGCCAAAGATTTCGTGCTACCATCAGGAAGAAGGATATTTACCCCCACCAGTGCATCATTCACAGGTTCCCCGGTTTCAGAAACCAGCTTAACAGCTATAGGCATGGGCTTGCATTGCTGGAAACTACTTCCCGGAGAGAGAAACCTGGCCTGCAGGGTAATATCCGCGCAATCCAGGCTGACATTGTAGTTTGTCCCCTGCCCGCCCTGGAAACGAAGCCACCAACTCCCTGTTGGGGGGTTCTCCACTTTGTAGATCACATAAGTCGATCGCACCGTAGTTGGAGGAATGAGCTGGTTATCCGGTGTCTTGAGACTAACCTCGGTATTACTCTCGCCCTTCTGCACTGTAATCAACAATTTCCGGCATTTACCGACTGTAATAGGCACAGTCTGGTCAGGGGCGGTTACCCCCCCTTGGTAGCGCTGTAATGGCGAAATACTTAGCAGATTGGCCAAAATGGCGTGGTAAATCGCCAACAGGTCCGAGCGCTTCAGACTGTTATTTTTGCCAACGCTCAAGCGGAAATAATCTCCACCCGTCGCGGTCGCGGCCTGCTGCCACAGATTTGCGAAGTTCTTGAAACCAAGCCCGGCCATTTTAGGGTCTTGGAGTGCTTTGTCGTTGTAATCCACATATCCGGTCTTGGCAATAATAATAGTATAAAACCTCACCCCTTTCTCACTGAACTGCTCGATAATCCTCTTGTGACGCAGATAGTAACTTCTCTTACCCTCTAATGGCGTCCCATCTTTTTTCGTGCTGTCTTCGATGGGCCAGGGATAGATAATCTGGGGAAGCCCGTCAGAGAGGAACACAACCACGTGTTCGTGGCTGGAATCGGCTTGGGGACTCTTGAATAGTACCTTATAAGCTTCTTCGAAAGCGGCATCTGTGTCTGTCCAATGCAAATCAGGGGGTGTTGCCTCTAATATATCGTGCAAGTGTCTGACATTTTGATCCGTGGAAACATTTGTCAAGGGAGCTGCCAGTTCGGGTTTCTCTCCAAAGTAAATTATGCCAACCCTGTTTTCGACACTGGGTATTTGATCCACATGCAAATAATCCACGAAATACTGAGCTGCCAATTGCCGCACAGGAGGAATCTCACCAATGGGCCTCCCCTGAGTATCTGTAATGACCTGGGAAGGATCGCTAATCGTGAACATACTGTGCGATTGGTCAACAACCAGAATAACATCTAGAGGCTTCGGCTTGAACATTGTAGTTGCGGCGTCTGCTTTCTCTGTCATAGCCAGCGTGGTATACCCTCCTATCAACACGAGGATCACAAGTGTTGCAATGAGGACAACAACACTCCAATAATACTGAGAGAATGACTTTCTCATGTTTCTTTTCCTCCTATCACGAATCTGATGGTGGCTAAAATGTCAGCGAGCGTACTCAACCGACCTGGAATACATATTTCGCTTTGCCAAACTGGATTATGTCATCTTGCTGCAATACATGTTCCTTTACTTTCGCTCCGTTGACTATGGTGCCATTAGTCGAATCCAAATCGCGCAGGACAAACTTCCCCTCCTTCACAGTAATGACAGCATGATTTGTGGAAACAGCCTGGTCATTCAGTGTTACATCGTTAGCCGGACTACGGCCGATTTTCGTTTCTTTTTTCTGCAAAGGTATGCGCTGCCCTCCACCATCAACCAGAAAGGCCGGTTTCAGTTGCTTAGAATCAACTTGTTTAGCCTGGGCGGATCCGTTTTGGGGCTCTCTTTTGTTACTCTGATGAACCGTATCATCACTACTCGCGTTGTCTTTGCGGAGAGTAAATTCTTGATTTCCAAAACGGATATTGACACCCGGCTCTACCCGGCTCCGCACTTTGCTCAAACGCTGGTTGTTCACAAAAGTCCCGTTACTGGAACCCAAATCCTGCAGGGTCACCACATCGCGCTCCACAAAAATCACCGCATGATGTCGGGAAACTGTCGAATCGCGCAGCGTAACATCATTGTCATCTTGACGGCCGATAGTGTTCTTACCCAACTTAAGAGGAAGCGCATCCCCACTACCTCCGT
>WFQT01000187.1 GCA_015486895.1 Anaerolineae bacterium | reverse complement strand
GTTTTTGCACCTGAATATTTGTGTGGAACCGGTGAAAACATTGGAGGAGGTGGTCGCGGATCCTCACATTCAAAGCCGGGGTGATTTCTTGCAAAAGGATGGCATTTTGAATCTGCTTTTCCCTGTGCAGGGGAGCGAGATTCAGAAGAGAATGTCGTCGTCGCCGCCCCGGCTGGGGGAACACACGGGAGCCATTCTTGAGGAATTGGGCTATTCCGCGGAAGAATTGAGTCGGCTGAAGGGAAATGGCGTAATTTGAGCCGCAAATCCTATTCTCAATAATTTCCCTGTTAAGTGTTGTCACTGCTACCCGGCGACTGGAAATCGCTGCAACGTCTGCAAAGCCTGCCTTCGCAGGCTAAATCCAGTCGCCGGAGGGCGACTTCGCAGATGTTGCCCGCAGTTTCCAACTGCCGGGCCTCCTATGACGGCTCAGCAGTTGCTACGTTTATTCTTCAGCCTGGCCGGCTTTGATCAAGGAACGCATGACTGCTGTCCGGTCTTTTGCTTTGACCAGCGTTTCTCCCACTAACATTGCATCTACTTTCCAGGCGCGCAGTTTGGCCACATCGTCGCCGGTGGAGATGCCGCTTTCGCTGACCACGGTCACCTCCGGCGGTAGTAGCGGTCGCAAGTGCTCTGTTGTCGATAGACTGACTTGAAAATTGCGCAGGTCCCGGTTGTTGATGCCAATGACCTTCGCGCCGGCGGCTAAAGCGCGTTGCACTTCTTCTTCGTTGTGTGTTTCCACCAAAGCTGATAACCCTACGTCATGGGTCAAAGTCAAGAGTTCTTGCAGTGTTTTGTCCGAGTGGACGGCAACGATCAGCAACAAAGCGTCGGCACCGGCCGCCCGTGTTTCCCACACTTGATAAGGGTCAAAGATGAAGTCTTTGCGCAGGAGAGGGGGGCGACCGTCGCCCATCTCTCCTCGGAGTTGTTGGTAGAGGTCAGTGAGGTAATCCAATTTGCCTTGAAAGAAACGCTCGTCGGTGAGCACGGAAATAGCGGCGGCACCGTTCCGGGCGTAGAAGTGGCCTAACTCTACGTGGTCTATGTTGGCGATTAGTCCCCGGGAAGGGGAAGCCCGCTTTACTTCGGCTATGAGCTGAACGCCAGGGCGGCGCAGAGCTGCGACGAAATTCACCGTTGCCGGCATGAGCCTCGCTAAAGCGCGCAAATCGCTTGGCGGCATTTCCCGCTTGCGGGCTGGCAATTGCTTCCGTTTCCAGGCCATAATATCATCTAAAATAAGCCCTTTCTGTCGCAAATAGTGACTTCGTTTCACAAATGACTTCCTCCCTTTTCGTGTTTTATCCTTTAACCACGGCGATGGGCTGTAATTTTGCCACTTTATAAGCGATGCCGGTAGCCTGAACGATGTCCACGACCCGGTTTACGTCTTTGTAAGCCACAGGCGCCTCTTCGGCCAGGCCGCGGACGCTTCCAGCCCGTATTTCAATGCCGTTGTGCTCCAATTTGCGCCGTAAATCGTCGCCGCGCACCTGCCGGCGGGCTGCCTTGCGGCTCATCATGCGCCCGGCGCCGTGGCAGGTGGAGCCGAATGTCTGTATCATCGCCGCTGCCGTCCCTACCAGCACGTACGAAGCGGTGCCCATGGAACCGGGCACCAATACCGGCTGCCCAGTATCCTGGTAAGCCGCCGGGAGAATATCGCTGCCGGGTCCGAAAGCTCGCGTCGCTCCTTTGCGGTGTACGATCAATTTCATGGCCTGGCCATTGACCTGGTGAGTTTCTACTTTCGCCATGTTGTGGGTGATGCCGTAGACTAGGCGCAAATTAGGATCACGCACTTTGCCTGCCAATACCTGTGTGAAAGCCTCTCTCGCCTGGTGCGTCAGCAGTTGCCGATTAGCGAAAGCGTAATTGGCCGCCGCTTTCATGGCCGCAAAGTAGTCCTGTCCTTCTGGCGAGGAAAGGGGAGCGCAGACCAATTGCCGATCCGGCAGGTGGATGCCGTAGCGTTTGACGGCGGTTTGGAAAAGTGCCACGTAGTCGCTGCACACCTGGTGCCCCAATCCCCGGCTGCCGCAATGTATGAGCAGTGTAATCTGGTCTTGGAAAAGGCCAAAGGCTTTTGCCGCGGCAGGGTGGAATATTTCTGTTACCCGGCCGATTTCAGCGAAATGATTGCCCGCTCCCAGGGTACCTAATTGAGGTCGGCCTCGTTCCTTGGCTCTCTTACTCACTTTGGCGGGGTCGGCACCTTCCATACGGCCGCCGTCCTCGGTAAAAGTCAAATCCTCTTTGCGGGCGAAGCCGCGCCGTAGTGCCCACCTGCTTCCATCGCTTAGCACTTCGTTTAACTCGGATGTGGGGAGGCGCAAAAAACCTTTGACACCCACGCCGGAGGGCACTTGCGCGTAAAGCGCTGTGGCTAGGTCGGATAGGTAGGGCTGTATTTCACCATAAGTGAAGTCGGTTGCTAATAAGCGGACGCCACAATTGATGTCGTAGCCGACGCCGCCGGGGGAAATGACGCCGTCGGGATAGCGGGTCGCTGCCACGCCACCAATGGGGAAGCCGTACCCTTGATGAATATCCGGCATGGCCAACGCGTATTGCACAATGCCGGGGAGGGTAGCCACGTTGACCAACTGGTCCAGGGATGCATCTTCCAGTGCTTTGTCCACCGTTATTTGGTCGGCGTAAATCCTGGCCGGCACCCGCATGTCCGAGCGGAAAGTCGGCGCGATCTCGTAGAGGTAAGGTTCTATTTGGCGTAAATGGCTTCGTTTCATCGTCAATCTCCCGGCTGGCAGGTGTATGCCGGCAACCACATTTACCCGGCCTGGCCAACCCCCGGCGCTCTAACCGCCTCCTATGGCTCTGGCTGGGCAGGGGCGATAGCTTGTACCCCTCGGATGCCGGGTATTTCTTCTTTCATGGCCCGCTCGATGCCAAATTTCACCATAAGCTCGGTAAAAGGGCATTCCACACATGGGCCTTGCAATTTTAGGTAAACGATGCCATTTTCAATCTCGACCAGTTTGATGTCGCCTCCATCCATCTGGTAGCGGGGCCGGAATCGGTCCAGTATAGCCTCAATGGCGGCAAGTGTATCTTCATTTAGTCCCTGGAGTCTGGCGACAAGGACGTTTTAGGCTCGACCTAACTATCTTTACCACAGATTGCACGGATTAACACAGACTTTGTCTTGCTTTTCGACCTGAATCTGTAAATTTCTGTGTTTTTCTGTGGCTAAAGTAAAAACGATAGAGTCCAGTTACTCCTTCTGTTGACTCCATTGCCTTTGTGACGCTATCGCGTCGGTATTTAGCCTCCGATTTGTGACATGACCCGTTGCTGCGGCCGGACTGCCTCTGCTAAGCCGTGACCCCATGGCTTGCGCCACGCTGCTTCCGCCATGATCTTCCGCAGTGTCTCGCGATTGGCGCCTTTCCGCAGGGGGGTCAACAAATCGACTTCATCGTCCCTCAACAAGCAAAGGCGCAATTTGCCATCGGCTGTCAGTCGTAAGCGGGTGCAACCGGCACAAAACGGCTGGGAGACGGAGGAAATGAAGCCAATCTTGCCTGGAGCGCCGGGAATCCGGTAAGGTCGCGCTGGATCGTGACCGTTATAGTCCTCAACTCGCTCTAAGGGGCCGAAAGCAGCCTCAATGCGACTTCTCGTCTCTGCCGACGTGACGACTGCTTCTGTGGCAAAGTCCGCTATGTCTCCTACTGGCATCAGTTCAATATAGCGTACTTCCCACTCGTGTTCTTGCGTTAGCCGAGCCATTTCCACGACCTCCTGGTCATTGAAGCCACGAGTGACCACCACGTTGATTTTTAGCGGCAGCAACCCGGCTTTTTCTGCAGCGGTGATACCGCGTAATACATCTTCAAGATGTCCCCAGCGGGTGATGGCATGGTACCTCTCTGGGTCCAGGGTGTCTAAACTGATATTTACCCGGTCCAGACCAGCTTGTTGCAAGTCCGCAGCCATTTCTTCTAGGAGAATGCCATTGGTGGTCATGGAAAGATCGCGAATATTAGGAATAGCGCGAATCTCCTGTATCAGGCTAGTCAGATTCTGGCGCAATGTAGGTTCTCCGCCGGTTAGGCGAATTTTGTCTACCCCCAGGGAGGCCGCGATTTTGACTAAGGTCAACATTTCTTTGTCGGACATGAGCTTCCAACGGGGTTGGAACTTGGTTTCTTCCGGCATGCAGTAGACGCAGCGTAAATTACAGGCGTCGGTTAGGGAAACCCGGAGGTAGTGTAAGTTTCGTCCGTATTGATCGTACATGAAAACTCCTTGGCAATCTGGCGGGACAGATGCCGGATCCGGCGTGTCCGCCTCTGTTGATTAAGCAGTCTCGGTAAAGATATACTGGCAGGAATGGTAGCCGTTGCGGATGCAGATGTGCTCTTCAACGGGCCGACCTACTAGTTGCTCCATCAATGATTTGTCTAATTGGCAGAGTTCAGGAAACTCTTCTATCAGCGCTGCGTAAGGGCAGTTGCTGGTTTGTAAGCGATAGCGGCCTTTGGCTATCTGCCTCCAACTGGCGGCGTAGCCCAGATCGGTTAGATAGTGAACGACCTGCGGTAGTCGTTCTGGGAAACCATTGGTCTCTGCCGGTAACCTTGCTTCGCGGGCCATCTGCTCCGCTACCGATTTGAGCAATGTCTCCCGGCTTGTTATTGCTGGTTGACGGCGCTCAGCGGCTAGAAGGGCTGCAGCTAAGCGCTGGTAATTGTTGGGGAAGTGCTCCAGGGCTTCGTTGGTCAGGGCGTAAACTTGCTTGGGTCGCCCGGCCTGGGGGCGCCGTTCCACACCGGTAACAATGATGAGCCCATCTCCCCGCAAGATGTCCAGATGGTGACGCACAGATACGGGGGCTAAGTGCAGCGCTTCTGCCAGGTCCATAACTGTTACCTGGCCATGTTCTCTGATAATCTCTAAAATTCGCTGTCGTATCCCGCGCATGACTTGTTGCCTTGTTCTATGATCGCTTCCTTGCCAAGAAGGAAGCGTGGTGCGATCATAATTCTCTTCGCCGGGAGATTATAGCACGGGTTCGCAAGGTGTGTCAATAAATATGATGAAATTCATAAATATTCCCGGCGATGCGAGAAACCGTTGGTGGCCTTCGAACATGCAGTTAAGGCACATCCGCTGGTTCTATCGCTCTCGTGCGGGTTGCCCTTAGATGGGCTTTATGCTAAGTAAGCGTCCAGGAATAATCTCCCGTTAGAAGTTCGACTTCTCGCAGAGGTTGAACTTCTCAATAGGGAAGTGATTATTAGACGACCACTAAGCCATGGAATGACGTAGAATTACACGGGAAATTTTTGCTTTCAGCCTTTTCCGTGCCTTTCCGGGTTATTCTGTGGCCTTCTTTCCGACCCTATTTGTCAAGATTGTTTCGATTCGAAATGAACCATCCCCC
>WFQT01000186.1 GCA_015486895.1 Anaerolineae bacterium | reverse complement strand
TCCCCCTTCTGGTCCCAAGTCGATGATCCAATCGGCCGTCTTGATGACGTCTAAGTTGTGTTCGATCACCATCACCGTGTTTCCCTGGTCTACCAGCCGCTGCAACACGCTCATTAACTTGGCTACGTCGTGGAAATGCAGCCCGGTAGTCGGCTCATCCAAGATGTAGAGTGTCCTGCCGGTCGACCGGCGGCCCAGCTCTTTTGCCAACTTAATGCGTTGCGCTTCACCGCCGGAGAGCTGCGTCGCCGGCTGGCCTAACTGTACGTAGCCTAACCCTACATCATACAATGTTTGCAGCCGGTTGCGTACGGCTGGGTAATGCTCGAAGAAGGAAAGGGCCTCCTCTACAGTCATCGCCAACACGTCGGCGATGGACTTCCCTTTGTACTTGATTTGCAACGTCTCCTTGTTATAGCGCTTGCCGTGGCATACCTCGCAAGGGACGTATATGTCAGGCAGAAACTGCATCTCCACCTTGATAATACCATCCCCGCGGCAAACTTCGCAACGTCCTCCTTTGACATTGAAGCTGAAGCGACCGGCTTTGTAGCCTCTGGACCGGCTTTCCGGCAGACGGGCAAAGAGCTCGCGGATAGGAGTGAAGACGCCGGTGTAAGTAGCAGGGTTGGACCGTGGTGTGCGGCCGATGGGCGATTGGTTAATGTCAATTACTTTGTCGATGTTCTCCAGCCCTTCCAACGCTTGATAGCGCCCCGGAGTGGCCTTAGCGCGATATAAATGGCGGCTCATGGCCCGGTATAGTGTGTCCACAACCAGCGATGACTTACCGGAGCCGCTGACGCCGGTTACGCAGATGAGCTTGCCTAAGGGGAAACGGATATCCACGCTTTTCAAATTGTGCTCGCTGGCACCGCGGAGGGTAATTTCTTTACCGGTGCCGGGGCGGCGTTGTGCTGGTACCGGGATTTCCCGTTCCCCCCGCAGATATTGCCCTGTGAGGGAGTTTTCGGCGGCCAGGACAGTGCTCAGTGGCCCGGAGACGACGACTTCCCCGCCGTGAATGCCGGCCAGTGGCCCTAAATCCACAACCCAATCCGCGGCGCGGATAGTCTCTTCGTCATGTTCTACTACTAAGATCGTGTTGCCTAAATCCCGCATCCGCTTTAGTGCCTTGATAAGGCGGTCATTATCCTTCTGGTGCAGTCCAATAGAAGGCTCATCCAACACGTAAAGGACGCCCATTAGTTGTGAGCCGATTTGTGTGGCTAAGCGAATGCGTTGGCTTTCCCCACCGCTGAGGGTGGTTGCAGAACGAGAAAGGGTGATGTATCCCAACCCTACATCTTTGAGAAAGCCGAGCCTGGCTTCGATTTCCCGCAACACTTGGCGGCCGATCGTCCACTCTTTTTGTGTTAAGGGGGAAGTAACCGGCACTGTGGCGATATCTTCTCCGAGACGGTGGCGTTTTTCGCTCCCTTGCAGGGCGATGACCCATTGCAAGGCCTCGGTGACTGCCATGTCGGTGATGTCGGCAATGTTCTTGCCGTCAATGGTAACGGCCAATGCTTCCGGGCGTAATCGCCTGCCGTGGCAGACAGGACAGGGACGGGTTTCCATGAATCGTTCCAACCATTCTCGGATATAGCTGCTGTTAGTCTCTTTATGGCGGCGGCGTAGATTTGGGATAACGCCTTCCCAGCGGGTGTCAAAAGTGCGTTGTTGTCCCTGTCTGTTGCGGTAGCTGACTCGCACCCATTTGTTGGCCTGGTTACCGTAGAGGATGAAGTTTTGCTGCTTGGGGCTGAGTTCTCGCCAGGGGACGTTTTCTGGAATGCCGTAGCGATGGCAGACGGCGTTGAGCAGGTTACGGTAATAGGCGCCGCTATTCTCCCAGTTCCCTTTCCAGGTGGCGATGGTCCCCTGGGCGATGCTCAGTGACGGATCGGGGACGATCAGCTGCGGCGAGAACTCCATTTGTACTCCCAAGCCGTCGCAGGCAGGGCAGGCCCCGGCCGGGCTGTTGAAAGAAAACAGCCGGGGCTCAATCTCTGGCAGGCTGATGCCGCAGTAAACGCAGGCGTATTTCTCCGAGAAAACGTGGTCGTGTGGTTCCTCGCGATCGGTTACATCCGTGACGGTGATGAATCCATCTCCCAGTTGCAAGGCTGTTTCCACCGAGTCGGCTAAGCGGCTCCTGGGCGTAGCGTGTTCTCCTTGGTGATGAATGGCCACTCGATCGACGACCGCCTCGATGGTGTGATTTTTGTAGCGGTCTAACGATAGCTCTTCGTCTAAGTCATAAACTGTGCCATCCACTCGGGCCCGGACGTAGCCGGTTTTCCGTAAATCTTCGAAAATAGCTTTGTGTTTTCCTTTCCGTCCGCTGACCAGCGGTGCTAAGATCAGCAGTCGGCTTCCTTCCGGCATATCCAACAGGGCATCCACGATTTGATCACTGCTCTGCTGGGTAATGGGCCGCCCGCATTTGGGGCAGTGGGGGTGGCCGATGCGGGCGAAAAGCAAGCGCAAGTAGTCGTAAATTTCGGTGATGGTACCCACGGTAGAACGAGGATTGTGGCTGCTGCCCTTTTGGTTGATGGAAATAGCCGGGCTTAGGC
Source organism: Anaerolineae bacterium (assembly GCA_015486895.1). GTDB lineage: Bacteria > Chloroflexota > Anaerolineae > JAADDB01 > JAADDB01 > S014-12. Next base: position 2,388 of record WFQT01000186.1, on the reverse strand, counting down.
CATCAATTTGATCCACATCTGGCTTTTTCATGACGCCCAGGAACTGTCGGGCGTAGGCAGAGAGGGATTCCACGTAGCGCCGCTGACCTTCAGCGTAAATGGTGTCGAATGCCAAACTGGATTTACCGGAACCAGAGAGGCCGGTGATAACCACCAGCTTGTCCCGAGGAATGTCCACGTTGATGCTTTTCAAATTGTGTTCCCGTGCACCGCGCACGCTTAAGTACTTTGAGCTCATGTTGTGTTGCGACTGCTTTCTGCTGGTTCGGTTTAGGTGAAACCCTTGACTGTCTCTCCTGAAAATGTAACCACGAATTGGACTAATTACACGAACATGTACGTCCGCCTTTTATGAAGTGTCAAAGCTCGACCTCATCCGGCAAAGGGGGCTCGTCCGCCTGTTCGAAGGTGCGCTCTACCCGGCCGCGAAGGTAAAAAACACAAGATACGTCAAGCGTCATCGTTAAGCGGTGACCCGACCGTGTAATATAAAAACCGACTGTGACGTCGCAGCCAACCTGCCCTCTCCTAATGGTTGTTTTGCAAACAAATATTGTAGCACTAATGATGCTTCCACCCAAATCACTTCTTTCTGCAAAGCCAGCCGTTCTGAATATGAGGATATCTCAGAAATGATGACTCTTCTCTTTTGGATTCCAACCAGCGCAGGCAGGTTTCGTAACTGTAGTAGCGATTTCAATCGCCGGTTTATATTATAACAATTGCGTATCGGAAGCCTCCTTTTATCGTCGTTGTTAGTACTGATAGGTAACGCCGCTTTTGTGATAGAAGGAAGAGGCTTTGAAGATAGATTGCCCTCATCAAAAGGGAGCATGGCTTTTATTTCGTTATATTCTGGGTCTTGCCGGTGTTCTTTGGCTGAGCATGGGTGTTTTTTATGTGCCTGGGGCTCATGCTGAATCTGGGCAGCCGTGGCAAGTTCAGTCGTCGGCTAACAGTGTTGATATTACCCTGAATGCTCCTTCGCTCGAACAACAAGTCACCCTCCATGATGGCGTGTCATATAGCAAGCTTTTACCCACGGCAAAAAGTGATCTCCTGAACTTTCCCGGCCAACCGGCCTTGCCGGTTTATCACTTTCTCGTTGCCTTGCCGGCCGGCGGTCGGCCGGAAATCAGTTGGGAAGCGGATAAGGCGGAAATATATTCCTTAGCAGGTCATTGGTTTCCGGCGCCGTCTGAGGTGCCTAATCTTCAGCCGGACTTGCTGGAGCCGGAAGCTGTCACTGCAAAAAGCCTCTACTCCGGCGTGGCGACGCGCTGGTCGCCACCGGCAAAGATTTCTTATCCCTACCCGGCGCAGGTCGTGCAACTGGAAGCTCTCGGCACGCTGCGGGGCCAGCGGCTGGCCCGGCTGGTAGTAGCGCCCTACCAGATTACTGGCCCTGAAAGCGTGCGTTATATTCGCCACCTGGATATCCGGCTGCGCTTCCCTTCGCTGTCGAAGTCTGCGGTGAAGCAGACTTCGCTCTTGGACCCGATAGCCCAACTGCTCAAAGCCGAGGTGGTTAATCCCGCCGCCGTGCAGCCGACAATGTCAAGAAGCTCTGTTCGCTCTGCCGGCCTGTCACTATTACCGGCGAATTTACCTGGCAGCTTCAAGATCATTGTCGATGCGGACGGCGTTTACCAGGTGACCTATCAGGCACTGGCCAGTGCCGGCTTCCCCGAGGGGCAAGCGATTTCTTCTCACTTTCACCTCTGGCATGGGAGCCAAGAGATAGCCATTCGCATGAACGACGGTGGGGACGGCCGCTTTGATCATGGCGATTCTTTCTGGTTTTACGGGCAGCAACAGCGTACCAAGTATGGCGATGAGAACACTTACTGGCTGACGCTGGATGACCGGCCGGGGAAGCGGTTGCCAGGAGAGGATGGTAACCCGGCGCAGGCCGGGGCTGAGCTTATAAGTTCGCCTACTTGTTCTCACTTGGAAGAAGACCACCTTTACCGCAGCAACGTGCCCTGGCGGGAGAACGCCGATCACTGGTTTTGGACCTATTACAGCCAGGGACGGCTGATTAACCACCCTACTCGTCTCTTCACGGCGACGCTGGCTTCAGTACTAAACGCAGGTGATGCTACTCTGGTCGTGACTCTAAACGGTGCTTCCAGCTATCCTCGGATCGATCCTGACCACCATCTGACCTTTCAAGTTAATGGCGTGGCCGTTGGCGATGCCCGCTGGGATGGGAAAACGCCGTACACGGCAACTCTCTCTTTTCCTGCTAGCTTGCTTCATGCCGGCGCTAACACCATTCGCCTTTACGCTCCCGGTGACGCTGTGGCCGGGGAGGATAGCGGCTATATCAACTGGTTGGAGCTTTGCTACCGGGAGCCACTGCAAGTGGCCGGAGATGCTGGTTTC
>WFQT01000185.1 GCA_015486895.1 Anaerolineae bacterium | reverse complement strand
GAGGGAAGACAGCGGCTCTCCTCGCGATATCCACCGGGTTAGGCGCTTTAATCGCAGGTTGTAAGCCCGAGTGCCTAGAAGCTTACCGCCGTTTCGGTTATCACCTTGGCTTAGCTTTTCAGATGGAGGATGATATTTTAGGCATTTGGGGAGATGAGGCAAGAACGGGCAAGTCTGCCGCTTCTGACATCTTAGAGCGCAAGAAAACGCTGCCGTTGCTATACGCGTTGGCACAGCCGGAGGTGGCGTCGGCGGTGCGGGAGATTTATCACCGGGAAACGCTTTCTGCCGAAGATACGCACCAGGTGCTGGAGTTATTAGCGCAGGCGGGCGCTCGAGATCATACCGAGACACAGGCACGCAGCCACCACCGGGCGGCTATGGCCGCTTTAGATGAGACAGGGATCGAGAACAATGCCCAGAGGGACTTGCGCTCTTTGGCTCAAGCGCTGCTTGGCCGGCAAAGCTAATTCTGGTATTGCCGGCGCCGCTGCATTTTCACAGAGCTCTTACTACGCCTTTCAATTGAAGCGGGTTAGGTCATACAATAGCGGTTTGACGACCGGTTAATATCCAAGTATCCTTAGTAAATCGTTGTGTCGATGCTTTGGGCATACGTAATACGTATTGGGTATTGCGTGATGCGTGATGCGTGAATGCATGAGGGGCATCCGGTGCCAATGGCTATAGGCTAACTGCTGATCCGTGTTATCTGTGAGCAACAAACGCGGCGACCTGGCATCAAATTATAGCATTGCATCTTATCTTCGGGGGGGCCTCTCCCCAAAGCTTCGCTGCGCTCCCCCTTTCCGCCTCGGAGAGGGGGAAAGGGGGAGCTGGCCGACCAAATGGTCAGCCAGCCGGGGGTGAGGTCCTATTTTCAGGGGAGCGGATGAAAATAAGATCAGTGTTTTCCGTGTTTGTCCGTGAGCTATTTTCAGAGCTATTTTCGGGAGGGAATTGTCACTTGTGGGGCTATTTGACAAGTTATTAGGTGGTAAAAAGAAAGCATGCTTTGATCGGGAAATCGTCACTATTGTTTCTGGTCTGCCACGTTCTGGTACCTCTATGATGATGAAAATGTTAGAGGCGGGTGGCATTCCCGTAGTGACCGATAACCTGCGCACTGCAGATGAGGATAATCCCAAAGGCTATTACGAGCTGGAGCGGGTTAAGCAGTTGCCTAAAGGGGACACTGCTTGGCTCGAGAATGCTAAGGGTAAAGTGGTCAAGGTCATTTCGGCGCTGTTGGAGCATCTCCCGGCGGGTTACACGTACCGAGTTGTGTTCATGCATCGGGCCATCCCGGAGATTTTAGCGTCGCAGCGGCGGATGCTTGCTCACCGAGGTGAACCGGCTGACCGAGTCAGCGATGAGAAAATGGCTCAGCTTTACCAAAAACACTTGCGGCAGGTGAAAGGCTGGCTATCTCGGCAGCCGAATATGACGGTGCTATACGTGAGTTACAACGACCTGCTCCATGAGCCGGCGGAGCAGGTGGCCCAGGTGAACCGCTTTTTCGGCAACTGCTTGGATGAAGAAAAAATGCTTGCAGCCATTGACCCTAATCTGTACCGCCAGCGCCAGGAGAAATTGCAAGCTGCTACCACAGCACAATAGAATCAGGCAACAGCTACCAACTCTTCATCGGCAATGACTGATAACGAGTCCCGGTGAGCCGAACTGAAGGGGTTGTTTTATTCTAAGGAGGAAGCAAGATGACTGTCTGGGAAATATGGGTCATTGTGGCCATTGTTCTTTTTATTGCCGAAGTGCTCACTACAGGCTTCATATTAGCTTGTTTCGGCATAGGTGCGTTGGGTGCCGCCGTGGCTGCTGTTGTCGGGGGCAGCTTGACAGTGCAATTGATATCGTTCTCCGTTGTCACCTTGATTGTCTTCTTTAGCCTACGCCCGCTTTTCATACGGCATTTCTATCGTACAACCCAAGACGTGAGAACGAATGTTGATGCTCTGCTAGGTAGAAAAGGCATTGTATCCGTGCCGATTGACCCCAACACCCATCAAGGCCGGGTAATCGTCCATGGCGATGATTGGTGGGCTTTTTCATCGACAGGTGTCCCCATCGCCGCCGGGGAGAAAGTCGTAGTGGTGGGCGTTGAGGGCACAAAAATATTTGTCAAGCGGGCCATTTCATCCCCTGAGGAGGTACAAGCATGATTGGTATTCTGGTTATCGTTGTTATTTTGGCATTGTTCGTCATGGTTTTTGCTATTCGGGGCATTGCCATTATCCAGCAAGCAGAGACGATGGTTATCGAGCGATTAGGTAAATACAACCGTACGTTGAGCTCTGGCGTCAACATCATCTGGCCCATTGTGGATAAACCGCGACAAATCGCATGGCGTTATGTCACTGAAGGGAAGGATGGTACCAAGATTGTGCACACGAGGCGGATTAACCGCATCGACTTGCGAGAGACGGTCTACGATTTCCCCCGGCAGAATGTCATTACCAAGGACAATGTGGTCACTGAAATCAACGCCCTCCTCTATTTCCAGATCACCGATCCGGTGAAGGCAGTTTACGAAATTGCCAACCTACCCGATGCAATTGAGAAACTAACTCAGACAACATTGCGTAACATCATCGGCGAGTTAGACCTGGATGAGACACTCTCTTCCCGCGACACCATCAATAGCAAGCTGCGAGCAATTTTGGATGAAGCCACGGACAAGTGGGGAGTAAAAGTCAACCGGGTGGAATTGCAGGACATCAACCCGCCGCGAGACATCCGTGACGCTATGGAAAAGCAGATGCGAGCAGAACGGGACAAGCGCGCTGCAATTTTAGAAGCGGAAGGCTCCAAGCGGGCTGCCATATTGGAGGCGGAAGGAAAACGGGAAGCGCAGATACGCCAGGCGGAAGGGGAGAAAAAAGCCAAAATCTTGGTGGCTGAAGGTGCTGCCGAGGCGCGCATCCGGACGGCTAACGCGGAAGCGGAAGCAATTTCCTTAGTCACGAAGGCGGTCGCTGAAAGTAATGGTAACCCGACCAATTATCTCATTGCCGTACGCTACATCGACACGCTCAAAGAGATGGTCTCCGGGAAGGGCACCAAGTCCGTTTATCTACCATACGAGGCTAGCGGCGTGCTCAGTTCCCTGGGAGGCATCAAGGAAATGTTGGGCGACAAAGGGGAGTAATTCCGAAGCCCAGCCGCCGATTGAAGTTCAACGCGGCAAGACTTATCCCCCGGCCCTCGCTGCACTCAGGTTCACCCCATCTCTGATTGGAGGGAGAAGATTTAGAGCCGTCAGGCAATGAACCAGGGGAAAGGCCATAGCGGATACTCGTATCGAGCCAGCAATCTATGGTAGAGGCAAAATCGCGGGAATCATCAATCCTGTTCCCGGAGTTGATACCAGAGGAGTAAAGTGCTGCCGTACTTGCGCCGATCAGTAAGGTATAAATGGGCTAACTCGTCCGTGGGCTGCTCTTCTTTGGGGTGAATTTGGATAATGGCGAAACCATCGGGTGCCAGCAATTGTGACCTGCCATCAATTCGTTGTAGCGCTTTCAGCCAAAGCCCTTGGTATTGAGGGGGAGCGACGTAAATCCAATCGAAAGGGCCAATGCCTTCCCGCAACAAAAAGCGAAAAGCATCCCCACCTATCACGGTAGCCCCAGCAGTCAGCTTAGTATGCTGCAAGTTCTCTTGCAACACCGCTAACGCCTTCCGGTTACGCTCCACGAACGTCACCCGGGCAGCACCACGACTCAGCGCCTCAATGCCTACAGCCCCGGTGCCACCAAACAAGTCTAAGCCGACGCTGTCCACAATCCAGGCGCCCAAAATGTCGAACAACGCTTCTTTTACCCGGTCGGTAACAGGACGAGTCGATTCTCCGGGCACCGGCTTCAATTTGTGACCACGAGCCGTACCAGAAATGACACGCATAGTCCGTCTTACAGAGCCTCGCCAATGGCGTCCAGCATCTTCTCAAAGAAATTACGGTCATCCGGCTGAGGTGTACGGCCTAAAGTCTTCCCTAACTCACGCAGCAACTCTTTTTGCCGCTCCGTAAGGACGCGAGGGGTGAGCACTCTCACCGTGATCAGCTCGTCGCCGCGACGCCGGGGGTTACGCACGTCAGGAATGCCACGGTGGCCCAAGCGAAACGTGTGGCCGCTCTGAGTTCCGGCAGGGATTGTTAGTCTCTCTTTGCCATCTAAAGTCAGTACTTCCACTTCGTCACCGAGGGCTGCCTGGGCAAAATTAACTGGTAGGTCCAACAGAACGTCGTTTCCGGAGCGCTTGAATATCTTGTGAGGCAGCACGTGCACGGCGACATAGAGATCGCCGGGGGGCCCACCATTGACGCCGGGATTACCCTCCCCGCTTAGACGGACTCGCATCCCGTCATCCACCCCGGCGGGGATATTGACCTCGACATCGCGTACTTGCTCCACTACTTTGCGGCCATGGCACAACGAGCAAGGAGTTGGGATCACCTCGCCGGTGCCGCCGCAACGGGGACAGGTCGTCACATTAACGAACTGCCCGAAGATGGATTGCTGTACATGTCGCACTTCCCCGGTACCATGGCACTGTGGGCAGGTAACAGGCGAAGTTCCCGGCTCGGCGCCAGTGCCATGACACCGAGGGCATGTCTCCAACCGTCGCACTTTGACTATTCTCTTAACGCCCTTAGCTGCCTCCTCGAAGCTTAGCGTTACCTCGACACCGACATCGTTACCTTGGCGGGGCGCGTTGCGACGACGATGACCCTGCCGCCCACCAAAACCGAACAACCCTTCGAAAAGGTCACTGAAGTCAACAAATCCACCACTGAAATCACCGAAGCCTCCACCTCCGAAACCGTTGCCAACACCAGTGACGCCGGCATGGCCGAAACGGTCGTATTGCGCCCGTTTCTCTGGGTCCCCCAGCACTTCATACGCTTCGCCGACCTCTTTGAAATGCGCTTCCGCGTCCGGCTCTTTGCTCACATCAGGATGATATTTGCGAGCTAAGCGACGAAAAGCGCTTTTAATTTCCACTTGCGTCGCCTCACGGCTGACGCCCAAAACCTCATAGTAATCCCGTTTAGTCGCCATCTTCTTCCCACGAAATAATCCAGGCTGCTATCCCAGCTACTACCACAGTGGTTACAATAAGTGCAACCCATTGGAGCGCATCAAAACCGACACGCCAGCCGGCCCACAACAAGATGATAACCATGCCAATGGCCAACACCAGCCAGGAAGCCCAGAAATTATGATTTTCCCAGAAGTTCAGCAATGCTTTCACGACGTGACTTCACCTCTTCCTTCTACCCAGTAACGCCAGGCATTCTCTACCTCGGTTTGCAATGCCCTTAGACTACCGTCGTTACGCAACACAACGTCTGCCTGGTGCGCTTTCTCTTCCTGAGAACTCTGCGCTGCCAAGCGCCGGCGGGTTTCCTGAGAGGAAACACCCCTGCCCCGTAGCCGCTCTTCCTGCAAATCCGGAGGCGCAGTAACCAACCAAATCTGGTCAACCAACTGCCGGGTAAGCTTCCCTTCCAACAGCTTGATCGCCTCAATGACCACTACCGGACAGGTAGATTCTGCCACGCGTCGCCGAATTTCGGCAAATACCGCAGGGTGAACTATGGCCTCCAAGCGACGCAATGCTACTAAGTTGTTGAACACAATGGCCGCTAACTTCCCCCGGTCGATGCTGCCATCAGCAGCCAGGACGCCAGGACCAAAAGCCTGCACCACCTGTTCGTAAGCCGCTTCGCCGGGCTCTATGACCTGGTGCGCTACTTTATCGGCGTCGATTGTCTCCGCGCCCAGTGAGGCCAGCAGTCGCATAACGGTGGATTTGCCAACCCCAATATTCCCCGTCAAACCAATGACCAACTTCTCTTTTACCGCTCCCTCGTCCGTCGTCCGACGGAGTTCCTGTCGCCCCTGGTTAGATGTCGCCATCCCTTCCACCGTTACCTGTTAACGAAGCTCAACGGCCAATTGCCCCGGCACGGCAAATACGCTCTTTATGCCGGGCGCAACAGCATAACCGCGAGGCTTATAAACATCAAGCATGGCCTCTCCTCCAGTTCATTGCCTGACGACTCCGAATCCTCCCCTTCCTGAATTGAGCCGGGGGAGAGACTGTGCCCTCACCCACAGCCCATTACGAAAGGCTCTCCCCCAACAAGGCAAGTAACCCGGCTTCAGCTATCATCGGGATGCCAAGCTCTTCCGCTTTGCGAGCTTTGCTCCCCGGCGCCTCGCCGACGACCACATAATCAGTCTTCCGGCTCACATTCTCGGTGACCCGGCCCCCATGCTTAACAATGAGCGCTTTCGCCTGCGAACGGGTCAGATGCGGCAACGTGCCAGTGAGGACGAAAGTTAGCCCGGCGACGCTTGTCCCTGATGTCGTGGCAGTTCGCGCCTCTGTTTCCGCCATGCGCACCCCGGCAGCAACCAGTTTGCGCAAAACCTCTAAGTTACGCGGCTCCTGGAACCATCCCACCACGCTGCTGGCAACTTTCGGCCCAATGCCGGGAATCGCTTCCAACTCCTCCTGAGTCACATGCTGCAATTTTTCAACCGAAGGATAATGCTGCACTAACAATTGCGCCGTGGTCGGCCCGACGAATTTCATCTGCAAAGCAGTGATCAGCCGGTAAAGGGGGCGTTCTTTAGCAACGGCAATAGCACTCAACAAATTGTTAACCCGTTTCTCTTGATACCCTTCCAGAGCCAAGAGATCCTCTGCCCGCAAGTAGAAAATGTCGGCTACATCGTGCACCAACCCTTTCTCCACAAACAGAACAGCCTGTTTACCCCCCAAGCCGCGGATGTCCATTGCTTCACGGGAAGCAAAATGTTCCACAGAGCGGATTAGCTGTGCCGGGCAAGAAATATTCATACAGTAATAAGCTACTTCTCCCGGGAGGCGCAGCACCGGCCCGCCACAAACAGGGCAACGGTCCGGCATTTTCCAGACCTGTTCATCGCCAGTGCGCATCTCAGTCAGGGGACGGACCACTCGCGGAATTACTTCTCCGGCCCGGAGCACTACCACTGTGTCACCAATACGGATGTCTTTCTCCGCAATGTAATCGGCATTGTGCAAAGTCGCGTTGCGCACAATGACCCCGCCCACGTGTACCGGCTCCAGAATCGCTTTCGGCGTCAATACGCCGGTGCGACCGACGCTGACCACGATGTCCAAAAGCTTGGTCACCGCTTCCTCGGCGGGATACTTATAGGCAATCGCCCAACGGGGGTCTTTCGCCACAGCGCCGAGGAGCTCCTGCTGAGCAAAATCGTCCACTTTGATGACTAACCCATCGGCTTCGTAAGGTAACTGGTGACGCTCTTTTTCCCAAGCAAGGCAATACTCTATTAGCTCAGCGAACCGGTCGTCGGGAAAGCGCTTGTTTGCCGGATTGACAGGAAAGCCTAAATCACGCAAATAGGCTAACGCTTCCCACTGATTGGTCGGCATCGTCCCGCCTTCTTGTAACACGACCTGGTACACCCAGAGCCGGATAGGACGTTGAGCGGTGATTTTCGGGTCCAACTGACGCAATGAACCGGCAGCAAAGTTACGGGGGTTGGCGTATGTACGCTCTTCTTTAGCTTGCTGTTCCGCATTGTAAGCGTGAAAATCATCAACGGCGACATATGCTTCGCCACGAACGACCAATCGAGCCGGCGGCAAGCCCACTCCCGCCCGCACCGGGATGACCAACGGCAATTGATGGACAGTGCGCAGGTTGGCAGTAATGTCCTCGCCCACTTCACCATCCCCACGCGTAGCACCCAGAGAGAGATGGCCATTTTCGTAGTGCAATACCACCGTCAAACCGTCAATTTTGGGCTCCACCACGTAAGACACCTGGCTTTCCGGCGGTAACAGCTTCCAAAGCCGCTGGCGCCAGTTCCTTAACTCTTCGGGGCTGAAAGCGTTGCTCAAACTCAACATAGGCCGGGGATGACGCACCCGCCGGAATTCCTGGCGCAGCGCTCCACCCACCCTCTGGGTTGGCGAATCGGGCGTAGCGAGTTCTGGATACTGCGTTTCCAACGCTTTCAATTCATTGAAAAGCGCATCATAGACTGCGTCGCTAACCTCTGGAGCATCCAACACGTAGTAACGATAAGCGTGATAACGCAAAGTCTGGTGCAATACCTCTGCCCTCCGGGCGACATCCTCCGGAATGACCATAGTTCACCTCAGTATTGGCTAAACAATCACATTATGCAGGAAGCAGAGAAAATAGGTAACTCACCTCCACCCCATCCTTACCACACATTATACAACATCCCAGTACAAGGTAAAGCAACGAGTAGCACAGCCAGGAACTGCATAGAACCGGCGCCCATGTCCGCCCTGTAAATTACAACCACAAATGGCACGAATTGCGCCCCTGAGGCTCAAATTAGTCCGTGAAGGCGGACTTGGCAGCTTGTAGCGGCAACTTTTAGTCACCAGGCACAGGAAACTGAGCTGTTACAAAAAGAGCGACCCTTTCAGGCCGCATCTCCATAGAGACAAAAAAGTTAGCTCGATATTCTAAGTGCTCAGGCTATTCCAGAAAAGGGCGTGGTTCATTTTGAATCGAAATAATCTTCCATTAGGTGTTCAACTTCTGCGAGAAGTTGAACACCTAAACACGAACAGTCTTTTCTGTGCCTTTCCGTGTTATTCTGTGGCCTTCTTTCTGGCCCTATTTGTCAAGATGGGAAATAGCTCTTTTGAACCATGTCCAGAAAAGCATAAGTCAAAACCAAGGCTTTTTCTTACGCTAACCGCCTTCCCGTTCGTTGATAGAAAAGCCGGGCTCATCGGGCTCGTCATGACTTGGCCACAGCTTCCATCAAATGCGGCAAAAGCATTTGCTCCGGTATAGCACCCTCGACAGCCTTAACATCATTAATCACCGTCCGTGGGACGGCCATGACGCTGTAGCGATTAGAAAGCGCCGGGAACTCTGTGGCTTCCACCATGTCCGCTGTCACCCAGGGGCTATAGTAAGCCATCTTATGGGCCAGCATGACAGATCGTGGGCAGTAAGGACAGGTAGGTGTGATGAAAACCTGCATGTACACTGGCTTCGTCAAACTGTCCAGAAAAGCACGAGTAGCCATTTGTAGTTCTACTTTGCCCTTGCTCAGCATGCGAATAGCTTCCAAGAGGGACATAAATTCATACCCCGAAGGAATCCCAAAGAAATGCACTCCATAATCTTGCCCGTCTTGAACAACAATAATGGCCGGAACCTTATCCACCCCGTATTTTTCGGCAACCTTGATATCAGCAGCAAAATTATAAGTTTCCACGGTCACTAATTCGGAAAGCCCGGCAATTTCTTCGCAAATCTGTCGCGTCTCCGGGCAATATTGACAGCCAATATGCTGTGTAAATACCAGTATGGTAACTGGCTTTACCAGATTTTTGGCGAAGTCATCTCGAATAAATTGACGATCCTTTTCTTGCAAAAGGGCCATGCAGCGATTCCTCCTGATTAGACAACAATAACACACGGCCACCGCTTCGTGGCCGTGCCTAAAGGTAAATCAACACTAAGATTGGATGCACGGGAGAACGATTGGTTACATGGATGGCAGGCACTTCATATTGCCAGCCGCTGTCGGGCGGCCTCGTAGACCAACAATGAAGCGGCTACCGCTGCATTAAGAGACTCCACGCCATTAGCCAGAGGGATATGCGTGACATGATGGCCCAGTCGCCGCGCCGCTGCGGACGGCCCTTGCCCTTCATTGCTAATGACAATAGCCGTATGCTCCTGCCAGCGAACCTGCCGGTACGGCAACCCATGCCTGGCCTCCGTCAGCCAGAGAGTGCGCCCGGCCAATCGCGTTGCCACGGCATCCCAATCCGGCGCCAAGAAAAGGGGCAAACGCAACTGTGCTCCCATGCCGGCGCGCACAGCTTTCGGGCCGAACGGGTCCGTAGAGCCCGGAGACAGGACGACTTCCGGCACATCGGCAGCCAAAGCCGTACGCAAGATCGTGCCCAGGTTCCCTGGGTCTTGCAAGGCATCCAACAATAACAACGGGCGCTCATCCACCGGCGGCGGAGGTGGGGAGGGTGGCAAAGCAAGAATGGTCAAAACACCTTGCGGCGTTTTCACCTCACTGAGCGAGCGGAAAAGCTTATCCGGCAATGTGTAGCAAGGAATCGGCCAACGTCCCACCTGATCCAGCAACGCCTTGCCCTCCTTCCCCATTTGGAAAGAAGCACTAATCACCAAAAAGCTAAGTTCCACCTCAAAGCGCACAGCTTCAGCAAGCAAATGAGGGCCCTCAGCAATATATAAGCC
>WFQT01000184.1 GCA_015486895.1 Anaerolineae bacterium | reverse complement strand
TTTCACGCCTCTGGAAGACCCCAAACGCCATTTCCGGTACCGAAATTTAGATGTCAGGTGCGGGCTCAATCCCCGTCGTCCCCGTATGGAACTAAGAAAAGGGCCGGGAAGACTACTTTCCCGGCCCTTTTTGCGCGCTCAGTGGGACGGTTTCCCCGAAAATAGTCCCTTTTTGTCCCCGCGGTGGGTTCGTGGAAGCAGATCGCGGGTTCGATGCTCCAGGGACATGCAGACTCGTGTTATGGTAGCCATTGCTATTAATTGCACAATACAGACCATCTGCGTTTCAAGTTCCACTATCAGACATCGGAGGATGTTCAACGAGCATCGGGAACGGCACGATGAGGTCATGGCTGTCAGTACTGGCGGCGAGGCACAGGCGCAGGACCTGTCAATTGCCGGAAATTCCGGCTTTCCGCAGCCTTTGACAGGCGCCGGCTTCTACTTGCAGTTGGCTATGGCAACCTTCTCCTATTGACATTGTCCTGGGTCTGTCCTTACTGTGAATATATTTCAGGAATCGACAGATTGCGGCACGGGGCTAAGGACACCTTTGCGAGAGTTCGGCTTGCGTGTGGTGCTCTATAGCAGTATACTATACTTGTGTCCGTGTTGCATTCAATTTGAAGGATGGTTCTCACCGACTTAGGTGATTACAACGGACTGGCTTCATCTTCGCTCTCAGTTCCGTTATTTGCTGCTACACAGCGTTCAGGAGGCGCGAACGGCGGGTAAGAGACGCTCCATTGGGATCGGCCATAGACTGCAGGGAAGAGCACAAAGTCGGGTCGCCGGTTGAGCATAGTCACTGAAAATCTGAGAACCGTTAGGCGCTGTGCGCTTGGATTCCGGCCCGGTAGAGTTGGCGTTCGTTGATCCTATCTTTGATTTGGCGATGGGGTTTGTAAGCTTCATTGACATTCCGGAGAGTAATAGTGTCCTCGCGAAGGCATATCGTGTTCTGAAGCCTAGGTGTTTTCTGTAGTTCTCGGTCAAAGGAGGACAAGATGTCAGGTATCATATGTGCCATCAGGGGCGGGCCTGCCAGCAGAAGTACCATCGCCGAGGCCATCGAACTGGCGAAGAAAACAGGGGAACCGCTCTACTTCCTGTACGTGGTTAACCTGGATTTTATGGCTAGTTCGAGCACTGGCAGGGTGCAGACTATCTCCGAAGAAATGCGCCAGATGGGAGAGTTTATCCTGTTGATGGCTCAGGCGCAAGCGGCCGAAAAGGGCGTGGAGGCGCAGGCCGTGATCCGCGATGGTAAAGTGGATGAAGAGATCGTGAGAATTGCCCAGGAGATTGGAGTCCACTACGTTGTCCTGGGCCATCCTGGCTCCTTGGAATCCCACAGTGTCTTTTCTGTCGAGAAACTCACAGGCTTAGCCAACAAAATCCAAAGTGATACTGGCGCCGAGGTGGTATTTGCCGAGGTGAACGGGTGAATCAGACGATCGGGCGGGTGCTGGCCGCCGTTCTCGTCGTTATAGCCGTTGTTCTGTCTTTCCTGGGGGCCAGAGCCCAAACGGGTGAAACTGGCACGCGGGCGTTGGTCGGCATGGTGGAGGATGAGCAAGGCCAACCGGTGTGGGAGGCCAACGTTTTCCTAATGGATGCTGGTCGCACCATTTCCCAGGCCGATACCCAGCCGGATGGACAATATGTCCTTACCATTCCCGAAGGTGTGGGCGGAGCAATGACCCTCCGAATCGAGCGTACTCACTTCCATGCGGCAGAATTACCGGTGGTCGCTGAAGCAATCCAGGATCTGTCGCCGGGGCAGGCTCTTCAAATGCCATTGGTAACGCTGAAGCGCCGGATCGGCCCGGCCTTCTGGATCGCTTTGCTGACATTTCTGCTGGTCCTGGCATTAATCGCCTACAGCGGGTTTCACAACACTTTGGCGGCGCTGGTAGGAACGGCGATTGTCTTTGGGGTGAGCTACCTGGGTACGCTGTTCGACAAGCGACTCTTCATCCTCGATTTCGGCCTTTCCCTCCAGTACATCGACTGGAACGTGATCTTCCTGATTATGGGGATGATGATTTTCATCGCCGTGGTGGAGAAAACTGGCATCTTCCAATGGATGGCTCTGGCAGCGTATGGGATATCCGGTGGGCACGTATGGCTCCTGCTGACCATCTTGATGCTGGTGACCGGTGTGGCCTCCGCGTTTCTGGACAACGTGACCACCATGCTGTTGATGACGCCCATTACGATCCAGATTGCTTTGGCCATGGGGATAAACCCTCTGGCATTGTTGATGCCAGAGGTGATGGCATCGAACATTGCCGGAATCAGTACCCTCATTGGGACGCCGACGAACATTCTCATTGGATCCTACGGCCATATATCTTTCGAATCGTTCCTGAAAAACCTGACTCCCGGCGTGTTCCTGGCGTTTGTAGGGTTGATCGTTTACAGCGAGATGGTCTACCGAGACGATCTGACTGCTCGCGGGAAGGTCTCGGAGATATTGATGCAAAAGCTATCGGAGAGATCCCGCATCGAGGAACCGGGCCATCTGGTGAAGGCAGCTATCGTGGGAGCGGGAATGCTTGTGCTCTTCCTGTTCGGTGAGAGAATAGACCTGCTTCCTTCCGTGACGGCGCTGATGGGGGCGACGGCACTTTTGGTCTGGATAAAGCCGGACATTGAGGAGATGATTGAGGCGGTGGACTGGACAACGCTGGTTTTCTTTATTGCG
>WFQT01000183.1 GCA_015486895.1 Anaerolineae bacterium | reverse complement strand
GGGGTAAACGCAATGAGCCGGCACGCATCCCCCTCATCGCGGTCGCCATCGCCCAACTGCAAGGCATGACAGCGACGGAAGTGTGCAGACGCACGACGAAAACAGCCAGGCAGTTCTTCCGACTACCGTGAAATCTGCGCTATCTGTGTTCTATTTTCCGTTAGAAGTTAGAAGTTCAACTTCTTTCAGAAGTTGAACTTCTAACAAGGATAATATGCTTGGGGAATAGCATAAATCATAGTATTTTTGTTGTTCGGGTGTCATCATCTATCCAGAAATTCGGGGATCAATAGGAATTGGAATGCCGCCAAAAGAGAAAACATTACAGATTGAATTATTAGACTTAGTACGCCCCGAGCTAGACGCCGTCGAAGCCAAAATGCACAGCATCGCTCAGGAAGTGCAAGGACCTTTGGGGGACGCCCTTCGCTACCTTATCAACAGCGGAGGGAAACGGCTGCGCCCAGCGCTGGCTATCGCCGCCTCGCATTTCCAACCCAGTCGCGACGAAACACCCGTCATCCTGATTGCCGCAGCCGTCGAGATGTTGCACACAGCAACGTTAGTCCACGACGACGTCATCGACCAGTCTCTGTTGCGCCGGGGTAACCCCACACTAAACGCCCAGTGGAGTATCGGCGCCACCGTCTTGACCGGCGATTTCATGTTTGCCAAAGCTGCAACCTTAGCTGCCGACACACACAACCTCCGGGCGATGGATCTTTTCGCCCGCACGTTAGCCACTATTTGCAATGGTGAGTTGCAGCAACTTTTCAATTTGGAGAAATTGTCTCAGGAAAAAGATCGTTATTATGAGCGAATTTACGCCAAAACGGCCTCCCTCTTCGCTACTGCAGCGGAACTGGGTGCTTTGCTCAGCGGTGCTCCTGAAGATATCATCCAGGCACTGAAACAGTACGGCCATGACATGGGAATGGCTTTTCAAATTGTGGATGACATCTTGGACTTTGTCGGCGATGAAGATGTGATGGGCAAGCCAGCCGGCAGTGACTTGCGCCAGGGAACGGTAACATTGCCCGTGTTCTACTTCATGCAAAGTCCAAAAGGGCGAGAATGCGTGGAAGCAACTTTTGCCGTGCCACAGCGAGAACGCGAGGCAGCCATCGCGAAGTTGGTCGCACGAATCAAAGCTTCCGAAGCTTTAGAGCAAGCCAAAGCAGAAGCATGGGACTTTGCTCATTTAGCGCAGCAAGCGATAGCAGATTTGCCTCCAACCCCTTACCACCAGGCACTGGAAACATTAGCCACATTCGTCATTGACCGGCACCTTTGATATATCCAGTCGTTCCAAAACCGAGAAATCAGGTTGCAAGTGACTCACAAGCAAATACCATCGGCGCACCGAAATGCACAGATGAACCAATGGTTGCGCCCCCGTTCCGTAAACACAGCATTCATCAACGCCTATTTCATCGCCAAACCGAGCGCAAATGACAGCACATGAACCCAGGTCGTACTCCCCGAGCGCCCCACCTGATCTTTCCATTTGCATTGTTAACTGGAACGTGCGCGAGTTGTTGCGCCGCTGTCTGGCGAGCATCTATTATGACGGAGCGGCTAACCTGAACATCGAGACCATCGTTGTAGACAACGCGTCACATGATGGTTCGGTGGAGGAACTACGGCCGCAATTTCCACAAGTCGTTTGGCTGCGCAATGCCGAAAATGTAGGGTTCACACGGGCCAACAACCAGGCGCTGGCCATCAGCCGGGGGCGCCACGTGGCATTTCTGAACCCGGATACCGTTGTCTCCCCGGCAGCGTTCACCTCTTTAGTAGCTGAATTGGACGCTCACCCGGAGATCGGTGCCATCGGGCCTCGCCTTGTTTACACTGACGGTACCCCCCAGCCATCCCGCCGCCGCTTTCCAACGATAGCAACTGCGCTGCTGGAAAGCACACCTCTGCAAACTGTTTGGCGGCGAAACCATGTTTTGCAACGTTATTACATGGAAGATATGCCGGCCGATCGGCAACATGAAGTCGACTGGTTAGTAGGAGCGTGCATCGTCGCCCGTCGAGAAACGTTGGCACAGATCGGAGGTTTCGACGAGGCATTCTTCATGTACTCGGAGGAACTGGATTGGTGCAAACGGGCTAAAGATGCCGGCTGGAGCATCGTCTACACCCCTCGGGCCACCATCACTCACTATGAAGGGCAATCCAGCGGTCAGGTGATTGCCGCCCGGCAAATCCATTTCAACGGCAGCAAAATCCACTATTTTTGCAAACACCATGGCCGCTGGGCAGCAGAAATCGTGCGTTGGAGCCTCTTTGTCCAATTTACCTGGCAAGCAGCTATTGAGGGCACCAAGTGGCTCGCTGGTCACAAGCGAGCACTGCGCACCGAGCGACTGCGTGCCTACTGGCGGCTGCTCCGCTATTTGAGCACAATGTCACCGGCCCATCCCCACCGGGAGAATGTATTGTGATGCCGCCCCTGCATGTCCTTTTCATTACCGGCGAATACCCGCCTCTTGCGGGGGGCGTCGGCGATTACACTCGCTGCCTAGCTACGGCACTCCGCGATGAAGGTCTACACGTCAGCATCCTCACTTCGGTAAAAGTACAGAATAGCGATGCGAACGTCTATCCGCTAATGCCAGCATGGGGCTTCCATCACTGGCCACGGCTACAACGCCATATTCAGGCACTGCATCCGGATTGGGTACACTGGCAATACCAAACTGCAGCCTTCGGTCTAGCCCCAGCGATCAACCTTTGGCCACTTTGGCAGCGTCTGCAACGCCAACGGACCAAAATCGCCGTGACATTCCACGACCTCAAAGTTCCTTACCTTTTCCCCAAAGCTGGCTCTCTCCGCCCACAAGCCAACTGGCTGCTGGCGCGCTATGCTGATGCCGTTATCACCACCAATCACGAAGACGAAGCCGCATTGCGCCAACACGTTCCCAACGCCCATATTTACCGTGTCCCTATCGGCAGCAACGTCAAGGCATACTCACGGGAGGCATTCAATCGCGCTACCACCCGTAAACAGTTTGACATTCCGGCCACCGCCTATCTTGTTGGCTATTTCGGCTTCTTAAATGCCAGCAAAGGAGGCGAAGACCTCATCGACGCTATAGCACTGCTAACGGCCAAAATGGACGTCCACCTGCTTTTTATCGGTGGCCAGACAGGTGCCAGCGATCCCACCGACCGCCAATATCTGGAGCAAGTCCGCGCCCGCACCCGCCAACGAGGCCTCCAGCAGCGAGTACACTGGAGCGGCTTTCTAGATAACCGCCAACTTTCAGCCGCATTTTACGCGCTGGACGTTATGGCGCTCCCCTATCGAGACGGCGTTTCCCTACGCCGTGGCAGCTTGCATGCTGCCTTGCACCACGGACTCCCCATCCTCACCACAGAACCTGCTACTTTGCCGCCGGAAATCCGCCCCGGCGAAAATGTCATCTTGGTTCCGCCGGCAAACCCGGCCGCGCTAAGCAATGCCCTGGCAAAGCTGCTTCC
>WFQT01000182.1 GCA_015486895.1 Anaerolineae bacterium | reverse complement strand
TCTCTAACCACCCCTTGATCCTCCACAAGCTGACCTTATTGCGCGACAAAGAAACAGGACCGAAGAAATTCCGCCAGCTCATCAGCGAAATTGCCATCCTGATAGCTTACGAAGCGACTCAGGACTTGCGGGTCAAGCCAAAACCAGTAAAAACGCCGTTGGCTATAGCCAACGGCTATGAGCTCATGGATAAAATTGGCTTAGTGCCGGTATTGCGCGCCGGCTTGGGCATGGTGGAAGGAATCTGGGAAATGATGCCCAATGCCGAGGTGTGGCATATCGGCCTCTATCGAGACGAACGCACCTTACACCCGGTGGCATACTACAACCGCCTACCGGTGGAGCCAACGGTGCAAGCATGCCTTGTTCTGGACCCTATGTTAGCCACCGGTGGCTCAGCCGTGGAAGTCGTCAATATGCTGAAAAAATGGGGTGCCCGGCATATCAAATTCCTCGGCATCATTGCTGCCCCCGAAGGAGTAGAATTCCTCTCCAAGGAACATCCAGACGTTCCCATCCACTTAGCCGCCATTGATGACCACTTGACACCGCCACCACAAAAGGCCGGAGATCCGCCAGCAGGGTTCATTGTACCCGGCTTAGGCGACGCCGGCGACCGCCAGTTTGGTACCGGCTGATAAGGCCGAAAAGGAGATCCATATGACCGGAGCGCACAGGCGTCCTTCCTGGGACGAATATTTCATGGGAATTGCTTTTGAAGTAGCCAAACGCAGTACTTGCGACCGGGCTCATGTAGGAGCCATCATTGTGAAAGACAAACGTATCCTGACTACCGGCTACAACGGGTCCCCAACAGGATTGCCTCATTGCGACGACGTAGGCCACTTGATGGTAGACGGCCATTGTGTGCGCACCCTCCACGCTGAGCAAAATGCCATTATTCAGGCCGCCCGTTACGGCATTAGCGTACTCGGTAGTACCATCTACGTGACGCATCAGCCCTGCCTGACTTGCGCCAAGATGATCATCAACGCTGGTATTGTGCGAGTTGTCTACGCCGGGGAGTACCCAGACCCTTATGCAGTCGATTTCTTGCGTCAAGCTAAGGTCAAATTAGAACACTACCCCCAACTATCTCAGATAGACATATCAGCGCTAGAGACGTAATGCTCACTTAGGACATTAATGTCCTGCAGAGCCTTCGGTGTATAACATATCTCAATATAATATTGTGTGGAAAGGAAGAGCAAAGCAGTTCTCCTTCCAGTTAGTGCGATCCAGCAAGAGACAAAGGAGTTACCACCATGGATATTGGCATTCCGCGCGAGAAAAGTCCATACGAATACCGTGTCGCATTGACCCCTGCAGCAGTGAGTACACTGAGACATCAAGGCCATCGGGTCTATATTGAACACAATGCAGGTCTTGGCAGTGGCTTCAGCGACGGCCACTACGAGGAAGTTGGTGCTATCATCAGTTATAGCAGTGAAGAAGTCTACCTGCGGTCAGAACTATTGCTGAAAGTAACTAGGCCGATGCCGGAAGAGTTTAATTACATGCAAGAAAGGCAGATCGTAGCCGCTTTTTGGCATTTGGCTTCAGCCAACCGCAAGAAAATGAAGATGCTCTTAGAAAAAAGAGTGACTGCCATTGGGTGGGAAACTGTGGAGGAGACAGACGACTACTTACCGGTGTTACATGTTATGGGCAACTTAGCGGGGAAGTTAGCCCCCTTCTTAGCGGAGCGCTTTTTACAGAACGATCTTGGCGGCAAAGGAATCCTATTGGGAGGCATTGCCGGTGTACCACCTGCCGAAGTAGTAATTATAGGTGCCGGGTCAGTTGGCTCCGCAGCAGCGGAGGCCTTCCTTGATGTGGGTGCCACCGTATACTTATTGGACAAGAAGCTTTCTGCCTTACAGAGAGCCTGTCAACAACTGAATCGCCGGGTGACTACTATGCTGGCCAGTGAGCATAACTTGCTTAAAGTCACTGCTTTCGCCGATGTACTGCTGAGCGCCGTGCTCATACCCGGCCAAAGGGCCCCCATCGTGGTAACAAGGAGGATGGTACAGCGCATGCGACCACGCTCCGTCATCCTGGATTACTCCATTGATCAGGGCGGCAGCGTGGAAACTATCCGCCCCACAAACCACCGGGACCCCATTTTTGTAGAAGAAGGAGTCATCCATTATGGCGTGCCCAACATCACCGGTATCATCGGCCGCACTGCTACCCACGCCCTGAGCAACACAACAGTTGGCTACATCTTAGCTATAGCAAACAATGGTTTAGAAAAGGCCATGGTTGAGGTACCAGCTATACGCCGCGGAGTTAACGTTATGGATGGCCAAATTTTGCACCCAGCCTTGCAAGAAATTTACAAGGAGGGAATCTAATGCACTCGTGGGAAAAACTATTCCATCAACGCCTCGTCACAGCAGATGAAGCCGTTTCACACATCCAATCGGGCAATCGCATTTTCTTGACTGGTAATTGCAGCGTACCACAACAACTCCTGGCCGCATTAGTGCGACGAGCCCACGCCGCGGAGGTAGAAGACGTAGAAATCGTCCAAGTGCTCACCATCGGCGACACAGACTACGTGAACCCCGATCTCGAGGGTAAATTACGCGTGAATACCCTCTTCATCAGCCCTAACGTGCGCCAAGCGGTAAACCAGGGACGGGCCGACTTTACTCCCGTCTTCTTAGGAGAAATCCCCCACCTCTTCAAGCGAGGTATTCTACCGATTGATGTCACACTGGTACACCTCTCGCCTCCGGACGAGCACGGCTTTTGCTCTTTCGGCATTGAAGTGGGATTGACTAAGCCAGCCGCGGAGGCCTCCAAGATGATCATTGCAGAAATCAACGAGAACATGCCCCGGACATTAGGAGACAGTTTCATCCATGTATCCAAGCTCGATTACATAGTAGAGGTGGATTACCCTCTGGCGGAAATGCCCCAGGGCAGTCCCGGCGAAGTTCAACAGCGCATTGGTGCCCATATTGCCGAGATGATTCCCAACGGAGCTACGTTACAAATGGGCGTTGGCGGAATCCCCGACGCAGTGCTACTTTACTTGCAGGACAAAAAGGACTTAGGAGTCCACACGGAGATGTTCTCCGACGGTATTATCCCCCTGGTGGAATCGGGTGTCGTGAATAACAGCCGCAAGACATTACACCCGGGTAAAATTATCGTTGGCTTTATCTTAGGAAGCAAAACATTATACGACTTCGTGGATAACAACGCCATGGTAGAATTTCATCCCTCTGACTACGTTAACGATCCATTCCTGATCGCCCAAAACGAAAAGATGGTGGCCATTAACTCTGCCATCGAGGTCGATCTGACTGGCCAGATCTGCTCAGATTCCATCGGCCATTATTTCTACAGCGGCGTCGGCGGACAACTTGATTTCATCCGCGGCGCTTCCCGCAGCAAAGGTGGCTTGCCAATTATAGCTCTGCCAGCTACCGCTAAAGGAGGCCAAATCTCGCGCATTGTATCAGAGCTTAAGGTGGGGGCCGGTGTAGTCACCACCCGAAACGATGTACACTATGTCGTCACGGAATGGGGCGTCGCCGAACTCTACGGAAAGACAATTCGCCAACGGGTGGAGGCACTAATAAACATCGCAGCACCGGAATTTCGCGACCGACTGCGCCGGGAGGCACACAAGCTTAACTACATCTAACGATTCTCCGCCTGGTCGCCCCCATAGAAACAGCAACGAGAGCGCCGATGTCAACGCTCTCGTTATTTTTACCACTAACGGCCGGTCGCTCATAGCGCCTTCTCTGTACATCCTAACCTGGCCAAGCCAGAACCAAAAAGCCAAACGCAATGGTGCGAAGGCGGCCTGGCCACAATTTAGAAATCCGGTTCGTGGTGGGCACAATGTGCTCCACCACGAGGGCGTCGTCTTCTACGACGATACGCTCGATTAACAACCGAATAACTTCCCTTTGGAGATCAAAGTCCGAGGAACTCAACGCTC
>WFQT01000181.1 GCA_015486895.1 Anaerolineae bacterium | reverse complement strand
TGCTCTTTCTCGTTTCTTCACCGATGGTGCTGGCTTCGCCCAATCCGGCGGGTTGGCCACTCTCATCTTGGTGTAACGAGGCCGAAACGGGTTCACTCACGTTATGGCTTACGTCTTCGTCTTCCAAGGCTTCGCCGAGATGGATTACTCCATCTTGCGCTCAGTCAACTACTTGTGTTACGAGAAATTCACATGGTAAGTTCCTTTCAACTTACGAGAACAGCCAGGCTTATCCTGGCGCACCGGAAAGACACAGAAAAGGCTGAATACAGAGGACATTCAGTGAAATTCCGTGTTATTCTGTGGCCTGGCTCGCTCTGAAGTTCAGAAGATTTGTAAAGATGTGAAAAGGCCCTTTTAAACCACGCCGCCAAACGCAAAGGTGCGAAGAAGCAAAGTCTCTTATTTTTCTCTCTGCGTGCTAATACCGTGGCAAACATATTTCGATCCATGAGCACGCACGATAGAGCCAGGGGTAAGTTAACGCCCAACAAGCGATTGCCGCCGACCGGCTTTTGTGCGCGTATGCGTGGCACGGCTCTGGCAAACATCGCTCTAATCACCAGAGCGATGCTTGCCAGAGCCGGTGGCGGCCGGACCACGAGCCGATAGGCCATACCCTTTTGAAACTCCCGATAATTCTTAAGCGGCTAGACCTCTACAGGTCTCAACATTACTTTCTCTTATGCCATCCACTCTCGCTGATTCCCTGTTACAGCTATGATAGCCATGTTACTACATCTTGATCACTGACTGGCCTAAACTGCAACGCAAGAGGATGACAAGTGTCAAACAGCGCTGAACAACCACAAAAAACAAATCCAAACCCTCCATGTGGTCCCGGCCGCCCATTACGTAATCATCTTTATCGCCTCGGCCAAATTCAGCCGGTTCACGTGCCGGATGGCCGGCAACGCCGACAGTAGCATTACCACCAAGATACCCGCCGCGGAAAGGATATAGCTCACGGGTGTGATCTTCAGATAGAATACGAATAGGTCAGAGCTGAAAGTTTCCATCGAGTAGTAGGAGACCAGCCAGCCCAGGAACAGCCCCGGTACCAGTGTTAGCGCCCACAAGATCAGGCTCTCCATCGCCATGAGCCACGAGATCCGCCTGCCGCTCGCGCCGATAGCACGCATGGTGGCATACTCCCGTTGCCGTTCCAGGACACTCACAGTCATCGTGTTGAAAAGGAGCGCAAAGGCCAGCAACACCGCAAAGAGGAAAATGATCCCCACGAAAGCATCGTACAACCCCATGAATGACTTGATGTCTTTCATCATCCCCTCTCGGATCTGCACGTTGGCAGCGCCAGGCAGATGGTAGAGTCTCTTCTTGGTTTCCACCTGCCGGTAGGGAGCGACGTTTAGGTAGAGAGCGTTGAAGACCTCTATCCCCGCCATCTTTTGCACTTTGTCTAGAGAGACATACGCCACGGCGGTGATATATTCTCGAGAAACCCCTCCGACCGTTAATCTCAGATCGCCGAATGGCGTCGAGATCTGCACCCCGTCCCCTTCCTTCAGCCCGAGCTTTTGGGCCATGTACTCGGTCAGGACGATCTTGTCGCCAGCCAGGGCCACATGCCGGTCTTTTGTCTGTCCTACCAGTTGGATCGGAGACATCTTCGTATCCGGTTTCACCGCATATAGGAGGAGGCTCTGGCTCTTGCCATTAGCTTTGAGGGTAACCGGCATTTCAATGTGCTGCTCCACGTATTTCACGCCATCCCAAGAGGCCACCGTTTTCACCACTTGCTCCGTCTGCGGCCTGCTGAACTGTGCCAGCATGTCCCAGTTCGCCGAAGTAATGCCGTAATCTAGGACATAGTTCATCGAGTCCATGAAAGCAAACCCCAGCACAACCAGGACAAGGGAGAAAACAACCCCCAGCCCCGTGCTGATGGATCGCCTGCGCACGCGGAACACGTCCCGCACCGGCAGCCGGAGCCAGAAGGGAAGCCGGACCAGCCGCTCGACGATGGACGCCCGGCCTTTGACCAGCGCCGCGGAGGGATCGAACCGCATAGCGATGGCAGGCGCCATTTTCGCCGAGGACCTGGCAGGCCCGATGCTCCCGATGATCATGAATAACAGCATCAGGACAACACCTCCCAACCACAGGTCGGGATAGAGCCGCGTCTTCACCAGCGGTATCCCCAGTTCTCCGGCATAGACTTTGGTGATCACGGTGCCGAGGGGCTGGCCCATCAGGATGCCTATCATTGAACCGAGGACGCCAATGGTCAGCGCATAGGCCAGGTAATGAAGCATCACTGCGCCGTCGCTGTAGCCCAGCGCTTTCATCAGCCCAATTTGGGGATGCTGGGCGCGGACAGTTCGACTGAGCATGATGTAGACAGCCATTGCTGCCACGAAGAACATGAGCGCGGGGATAAAGTACGCCGTCTCCTTGAAGCCCTCCAGGTCGAGACCAAGCGCCTCGTTGGACGGCTGGTGCTCCCTGGGGGTGATAGCGGTAATACCATAGGGCTGGAGGACACCACGGATCTCCTCGAGCACCTTGCCTCGATCAGCCCCGGATTCTACCAAGACAGCGATGTCGTTGATCTTGCCTTTCATGCCGAAGTCTTTCTGCACCTGAGGGAGCGGGGCAAAAAGCACCGCGAAGGTCCGCGGAGAGGGAAGCACGTCCTGCTTGCTCCGGCTGACGACGAGATATTCCGGGCTGGAGGCAACGCCTACGATCTTCATGGCGACCCGCTTGCCGTTAACAATCGGGGTGACCTTGTCGCTGGGATGGAGCTTGTAATACTGGGCAAAGTGGCTTTCCAGCACGACGGCGTTCGCGTCGCCAGGCTGCAGGTAACGGCCCTCGCGAATGTAGAGGCTGCCAACTTTGGGCTGGCTATCCGGCGGCAGCCCGATGAACCGGGCGCGGATCGGCTCGCCCGAAGGGAGTTCGTAGCCTGTATCAACGACAAGTCGCCCCGTGACGGCTTCCACACCATTAAGGTGTGCCACCTTTTCCACCACGTCCGAAGGGGCAGCCTGAACAGAGAAAGCCACGTCCGCGAAGTGAAGCGTGTCGTAGGCATAGTTGTAGGACGTGGAAAGGTCCCGATAAGCGCCATCCATCGAGATCAGTCCGGCGATGCCCAGGGCGACAATAACCGCCAGCGCCAGGCTCTGCGCCCACGCAGATTTCATATCCCGTAAAGTTTTCTTGAACAGTATCTTGTTCATAGTTCCCCCCTCAAATCGGCGAGTCAGCGGTGAATTTTCATTGCCGGTTTCTGCGCCTCTTGCGTTTCTGCGTCAAGAGCCCCTTTCACCATTCCAGCGCCGAGACGGGTGCAGGGCTTGAGTTCGTGGCGATCTCCTTGATGGTGCCGCTGTGAAGCCACACGACCCGGTCCGCCATGGGTGCGATGGCCGTGTTGTGCGTCACCAGCACCATCGTGGTCCTCTCCTGGCGGTTCAGGTCCCGCATTACCTGGAGGACGCTGCGGCCAGTTTCCACGTCCAGGTTGCCAGTGGGCTCGTCGCAGAGCATCAGCGGTGGGCGGTTCGCCAGCGATCTGGCAATGGCAATCCGTTGCTGCTCGCCACCGGAAAGTTGCGAAGGGAAGTGATCGGCCCTGTCGCTCAGCCCCACCATCTCCAGCAGTTCCTGCGCTTTTTTCTCCAGACTGCGGGTATTGCCGTCTAACAGCGCCAGCGCGAAGGCCACGTTCTCCCACGCCGTCAGCGTCGGGATCAGGTTGAAAAACTGGAACACGAAGCCAACGTTCTCCCGCCGATATCGGGTCAGGTCTTTGTCCTTGTACCGGGTGATGTCCTCTCCCTGAACGATCACCCGGCCGGAGGTGGGCTTGTCCAGCCCGCCCATCAGGTTCAGGGTGGTGGTCTTGCCGGAGCCAGAAGGCCCGAGCAGCACAATGAACTCCCCGGACGCGATCTCCAGGTCGATCCCCCGTAGAGCATGGACGATCACCTCGCCCATGGGGTAATCCTTGGTGACGTTTTCCAATCGGATTACAGCTTCGTCCATTTTGATGCCTCCTGTGGCTTTGCGCGTATCATCTCAATGAATAGGGAACAACATATACTTTTTCGGCATGGTTCATTTCGAATCGAAACAATCTGGACAAATAGGGCCGGAAAGAAAGCCACGGAAAGGCACAGAAAAGGCTAAAGACAATAATTTTCCGTGTAATTCTATGTCATTCTGTAGCCTAATCAGCCGCAATGTCTCAGTAGATTTGTCGAGATGGGGCATAGCTCTCTTGAACCATGCCACTTTTTTTCAATGCAAGGTCGCAAGGAGACCAAGGAAACGTAAGACGCCAATTGTTCTCTACTTTGTAACTACCAAGGTTATGTCCGGCGATTGGAAATCGCTGCCACCGTTGCCAAACCTGCCTGCGCAGGTTGCTTGCCAATCGCCGTAGGGCAATTTTGCAGGCGTTGCCGTGACTTATAATCGCTGGGCTGAGTAGTTACTCTATTTTTAAATACTTGCCCCGCATCTTATGTCCATGTGCCTTTGCGTTCATGATCTCCCCTCTTATCTAAAAGATACCTTTACGTTATGATTTTCCTCTTGCTCTGAGCTAACTGACTTGTGAGACTTACCATTTTCATAGGTACCACCCCGGTGCAGGCTATCAATGATGATCCGCAAGCTGTTGAGCGCATCTTCCTCCAGCGCCACTCTCTCGGAGTCCACCACCCACAGGAGGATCAGTCCCTCGAAGGCAGCAATGATGGACAACGCAACTTTGTCCGCAGCGACTGCGGTGAACTCCCCGCTATCCACGCCTTCCTGGATAAGTTGGGCAAGGTCACTGCGGTAAGTAGCATAGTATCGCTGCATGGCGGAGTGTACCTGCTCGTGGCGGGCAGCGAGGGCGTAGAACTCGAACATGAGAGGGACGGAGAACTTCAGGCTCTGGGTGTGCCGGGCACTCTGGCGCACCAGGTTGAGGAGCCGGTCCGATACGGGACCTTCGCCGCTCAGGACATCTTTCAGCGCCCGATGTTCTCGGGAGAAGATGCGATCTAGTATGGCGGCGATGACGGCGTCCTTGCTCTTGAAGTACCAGTAAATCGTCCCTTTGCTCAGCCCGGATACCTGAACAATATCGTCCATGCGGGCTTTGTGGAACCCCAGCCGTGAGAAGACGTCCATCGCGGCGTCCAGAATCTGGTTTCTGCGCTTTTCCGGTAGCTCTTTTTTCGTCCCCATTCCCGCTTCCCTCGGAACCCATCGCACTAAACCGACTGGTCAGTCGATTTGATCATACTGCGAATCGGCCGGAGCGTCAAATTGTGTTGAGGGGGTAGCACGCCGATAAGGGGCAGAGCGGAAAATTCCCTCAGAGCATCATCCTAACCTGGACAAGCCAGAACCAAAAAGCCAAACGCAAAGCCGCAAAGATCTTATTTCTCTTTAGCGTCTTAATGACCTTTGCGGCCCTGCATTAAATTTTCGTCCAGTGTACAAGAATCTCACTGATAGGGTACTAACTTAGGGGCATTCCTTCGCCCTCCAGACATTGCCTCTTTACAGATTGTTGTCACGATCCCATTGACCGTTTCCGGCGATTGGATTCAAACCTGCGCAAACAAGTTTCGTAATTGTTGATAGACGCCCTCACTTATTACCCCCAGCCGCCTTCAGCGGCTACCCCCTCTTCCCTCTCCCAACTACAGGATAGAGAAGAGGGGGGTGGAAAACAAATAACGGCAGCTCTCAACTCCCTCTCCCAATTCTGGGAGAGGGAATAAATGTCGAACGTAG
>WFQT01000180.1 GCA_015486895.1 Anaerolineae bacterium | reverse complement strand
GCCTTCTATATCTTGCTAACATATTTGCATACAGCCAAAAACCGATAGAATGAGTGAATACCTTTTGGAAAAGTATACGATATCAAACCCAAAAAGACAATCCAATAGGCTCAAGCGAGCCATGTGTTGTACCAAACTGAGTGAAATGCATGAAGCCTGTGTCAATTTGCACCCCAGCCGTCTGGCCGCTATTTCGTTTCGAGAAGCTTCCTCTCAACATCCGCTCGGAGCATGACTTGAGAGCCATAGAAGGTCAGCTTGTTTCGCTGGCTATCGGCAATAGACCAGTCTTCCCAATTCTTGCCCGTTTACGTTTTCAGAACCAATGCCAAGTTCTCACGGGTCAGAAGGGACACATCTGTCTCTTTCTCTAAAAACGGTTGCACGTCCTCTACTACCTGTTTCCAAGAGACCTTGGCCAAACGCCGCCATATGACTTGACGCCAATTCTCTGCGGTGATTGCTGCGTCCCGCCAGCCTGATTGTTCCAATGCGTTGTTCAGCATCGTGAAGTTAGGCGGCGGCCAGGCGGGATCACTCAGGAACCAGAGCAGGTCATAGAGGTCACGGCCTTTCAGGTAGGGTCGTTGCAGGATGGCGTGGAGTTTTCCCGCCAGCAAAGAGGACCGGTCATGGTGCTGCAAGCGCAGCGTCACGTATCGCCGTATTAGCGTAATATCCAAACCTGCGCCGGCGGGAGGATGGGTGTCCACCTCTACTTTGACGGCCAAGGTCCCGTTAACGTGCGGGGAGAGTCCCAGTTCGTAGAGCAAGCCGCGAAAGCGTACGAACGCACTGTGTACGACCTTGCTGTCGTTGACTTTGATGTTAATGCGATATCCTTCGGCGGAGAAAGCGTCACGGATTGCACCCGCGTAACCACGAAAGTCATAAAGTGCTTCTCGACGTTCCAGGGCGAAGTCCAAACCCTCGGAATAGAGGGGGCTCTGGAACAGAAAGCGTAAAGATGTTCCGCCATGAAAGGCTAACGGGATCATGGCCCCTGCCTGTTGCAGCGTTTCCAGGATGCGGGCCTGGAGGTATTCCCGGACCAGGTTTCGTGCATGCCAGGGGGAACGGCTTTGGCGGACCAATTCTGTCAGGTAATCTTTCATAGCGTTTCGTATGCCTCCTGTTCACGTTTTTGTAAAGCGAGGATCCCCTCGGCTGCCCGTTGCAATTTGGCGGCACCGGCCCGTTTGGCCATGCTCTGCAGCCGTTCCGGATCCAATCGCTCCAGGTCATGGAGCCGCAATCCTTCTAAATAGGCGGGTGTGTCGCCCCGTGGTTGCAGGTATACCAAATCCAACAGCGCCTTTTCGGGCGAAGCCACGAATGCGTGTTGGCCAGGCATCACTTCTTCCAGGTGATAGCCGAAGAAGAAAGATTGCCGAACATGGCGGAACGTGAACCTGCCTAATACGGTCTCCCACTGCCCGGGGCGACGGGTGGTAATGTTAGTGATCGCGTACACGGTTTCCGGGATAAGGCCGTGATAAGCCAGAGCTGTCTGCAGGCTCACGTAAGAGGGCTGTACCATTTGATTGGCAACCAGGAATGGGTGGGGAACGATGTGCCTGTACGGTGGCGCCAGTGTGTACAACCCGCGGCGCAAGCGGTAGATCATCCCTGCTTTCACCCAGCGGGCCAACTGCACACGTAACGTGTTGGGATTCTGTTCACCGGCCAGGAGGAAACCCGTATGAAATACCGGTTGGTCATGTGTGATTTCCACTAATTGCTCGAATTTCAAGGCCCATCACCTCCGTCATTGATCTCCGCGATGCAGTAGTTTAGCATATTAGTTAAATTAGGGCAACGTAGCGCCTCAGCTCTGTGGCTGTGGGCATCTCGTGGGGCAAAACGCCGCGCTTGGCCCGGCTCTGGCTAATTGTCGCTGAACATCGCATTGACGGCGGAGAATCTTTGCCCCAATATGCTCAACCGTGCTCCATTGCGCTGCAAGATGCCTTGCGCAATCAGAATCGTCGCGCGATCCAGCAAAGAGTGCTGCCGGGCGTACAGCCGGGGCCGGACGATGACATCGAGCAGCCCGGTCTCGTCTTCCAGGGTCAGGAAGTGGTGTCCTTTGGCCGTGGGCGGTGCCTGGTGCACAACCACCAGGCCGGCCACGCGCACCGAGGCGCCGTTCCGGTTCTGCCGGGTTTGGGCGACGGTGCTAACCCCCTGGGCTTGCAACGCCTGCCGGTAATGGGCCAGGAGTTGCTCTCCGGTGGACAGCCCTAACAGCCGGTATTCGTCCAGCGTCTGCTCCGCGGCCGACAGAGCCGGCAACTTCACCGTTTCCTCCGGATAAGTCAACGGCAATTCTTCCTCCCGGTAGTGCAGCGTTGGCAAACGCCACAACAGTTGTCGCCGGTCGCCGCCCAACGCGTCCAGCGCGCCGGCCCGGATCAGGTTCTCGACGCCCCGTTTCGGCAACCGTGTCCGCCGGCAGAAATCGGCCAGTCCGGCGAATGGCCTGCTGCCCCGCGCTGTAATGATTCGCCGCGCGCCGGCATGCCCCAAGCCGGTCACGTAAGTCAGTCCCAGGCGCACTGCGTCCCCTTC
>WFQT01000179.1 GCA_015486895.1 Anaerolineae bacterium | reverse complement strand
GTAGCGCCATTGCCGCAGGCAAAATAGCTTGCGCCAAGAGAGGAATAGGCAATTTATGGCTAATAGCGATGAGTTTGAGAAATTCATTTCCGCTGAGGAATTAGAGCAACGGATTGCCGAGCTGGGCGCTCAGATCAGCGCTGACTATGCTGGCAAGGATTTACTGTTAATCGCAGTGCTCAAGGGATCTGTGATCTTCCTGGCCGATCTGATGCGCAATATCACTGTGCCCCACAGCGTCGATTTCATGGCTACATCAAGCTATGGTAGTAGCACTGAAACCAGCGGCATCGTGCGCATCGTCAAAGACCTGACGATGAGCATTACCGGCCGCAATGTCCTGATCGTGGAGGACATCATTGACACTGGCCACACTTTGCATTACCTCCTGCGATTTCTAAAAGCTCGCGAACCGCGAGAAATCCGTATTGTCACACTGTTAGATAAAAGAGAACGACGAGAAGTAGACATTGAGGTTGATTATGTTGGCTTCGTGATTCCCAATGCTTTCGTCATCGGCTACGGACTTGATTTTGACGAGATGTACCGTAACTTACCTTACATCGCTATTCCAAAAGAAGGATTCTTTGGCAGTGAAGTGGAGTAAGCTGCGCACTCTATTTATATTCTTTCTCTTTCTGGCCGCCGCAGCCATCTGGGAGCCGCGACCGACGGTGCAGGCTGCGTGCGTTCCTACCACCCATACCGTCAAGGCCGGTGAAACGCTCTTCGGCTTGGCTACTCAATATGGGCTAACAGTAGACGAGTTGGCAGCAGCCAATCAGATCGACGATATCAACCTGGTACAGGTTGGACAAGTGTTGCAAATCCCCTGCCCGGCGGAGACAACTACAGGAAAATGCCAACCGCAGACACACATCGTGGCCGCAGGCGAGACACTGCTCGGCATTGCCCAACAATACCACGTCAATAAAGATACGATCATTGCCCGGAATCACATAAGCAATCCCGACATGATTCAGAGCGGGACCATGCTTATCATCACGCCCTGCCTTTCCTTGACTGATGTGACCGGCGTAACATTGCTGTTGGGGCAGGCAGGATTCCTCCCCTTGCCGTTACCGGGGCTAAATGACGCTGATGCTCTGGCCTGGCAAAACCTTTACGATGCCGACGACGAAGCTGCTAAAGAAGGGGGTATCCAGCAAATTGTCGTCTCACCTCCCATCATTACACAAGGCAGAACTGGCTGGCTCTACTTGAGCACAACCCACCTGGTAACGGTTACGACGAACAACGCGAGCAGCCCTTTGTTCATCATGCCTACTGACGGCGGCTTCTGGGGCTTGGTATCGGTCAACGCCATGGCCCCCCGAGGATTGCAGGAGCTAACTATTCAGGTACGCAGCAACAAGCAGCGGGTCACACTACATTGGCCGCTACTTGTGGAAAGCGGAGGTTACATCACCCAAACAATTGTTATCCCTCCGGACCGGCAAACACTTTTGAACCCACAGACAGTGAAAGGAGAGATTGCATTTTTAGCTCATATCTGGGCCCAGGCTGTGGGTCCGCCTCTCTGGCAAGGAGCATGGCGTAAGCCATTCGATGGCGATTGGCCCCCAACCTCACCTTTCGGGATCCGCCGACACTATGCAGGCGGCGCTGGTCTCGACGGCTTCCATTGCGGTCAAGACTTTGCCATCCCCGCGGGAACGCCCGTCATCGCTCCGGCAAATGGCATTGTCCTCTACGCCGGGCCACTGAAAGTACGGGGTAACGTGGTCATTCTTTCCCACGGTGCCGGTGTGGCTAGCGGCTACTGGCATCTGTCCCGCGTTCAGGTTGTCAAAGGCGAAAAGGTACAGGCAGGGCAGCAAATCGCACTCTCCGGGAACACTGGCCTCTCCACCGGGGCACATCTCCACTGGGAAGTGCGCGCCAATGGAGTGGCTGTTTCCCCATGGCAGTGGCTGCAACCTGACTGGCCCAGCACACTGCTGCGCTTCCTGGCTAAAGAAAGATAATGTCGTGCACATTGATGTGCTAACTTTATTCCCTGATATGTTTAGCGCCCTCTTGCAAGATGGCATTGTCGCCCGTGGATTACAGCAGGGACGATTTTCCGTCGCCGTGCATAACTGGCGCTCTTTTGGCGTCGGGCCGCACTGGATGGCGGATGACACCCCTTATGGTGGCGGTCATGGCATGATTTTACGCCCGGAACCGTTAACAGAAGCGATCGAGGCGATTTTAGACCGGGCTGTTTTCCGGGGCCCCGGCGAAACAGTCCCGGTTGACTTGCCGCCGATCGTCCTGCTAACGCCGCAAGGTCGGCGCTTGAACCAGGCAATTGCCACTGAATTGGCGAAGCAACCTCGTTTACTGCTCATCGCTGGGCGCTACGAAGGCTTCGACGAGCGAATACGGCGTTATTTGGCCACTGACGAGGTATCCATCGGTGATTTTGTCCTTTCCGGTGGGGAGTTAGCTGCACTGGTGCTGAT
>WFQT01000178.1 GCA_015486895.1 Anaerolineae bacterium | reverse complement strand
GAGCCGATGATCGGCCCCAGGCTGCCCACCGTCCGCCCAGAGGTGCCCAAAAAACCGCCAACGGTGGCCGTGGTGACTTGCGCCACTGCTGGATCAACGCCCAAATCGAACTCGAACCCGCCCAGGTTAGCCATGTTAGTGCCGGTTACAGCCACCACTACTTGTTGTTGCCCCAAGGTGTTGCGGATAATGGTGACCGCCGGCCCACCTTGAGCCTGGGCCAATCTCGTGCCAGAGCGCAAAGCAAAGGCCACTACTGCTAACAACAATGCCAAAATGAGAAACGCTAATCCCAAAGACCGAATATTCTTCCTGAATGCCATGATCGAACCTCCTTTGCTAAACCCATCAACTACATTGAACATCCACGACTCACAACACATCCGTTTGACTTTCCACAGCATAGCATCAATGTCCTACTGGTTTACCACGATTGATCTATCTCATCTAATCCTCCGGTCGCAATATGCCTTGCATCCCGTTCAGCCACAGGCTGGCAGGGCACCAAGATGCGACACAGAAGTGCCGCACCACGGCGCCAACAGCCTCTTGCCTCTCTACGGGCACATATGTCCCACTTGCGCAGCCACTTTCAGCACATCTAACACGTTAATCACACCATCACCATTGACATCGAATCTCAGATCCCAGCCGGCATCGCCAGGCCGCTCCCGCCAATGAGCGGCCACCATCTTTATGTCCGACACATCTACCACGCTACTATTGTCAAAGTCGTAGCAGTGTGCATTCCCCACAGAGATTTGGCCGTTACGGAGCGCAACCGGCACGCCTCCTTCATTTAGATCTCCCCTGGAGAAAACGACATCCGTCTGCATTCCCTTGCTTCCCACTGCCTCAAAGACAATCGAGGCTATCTCGCCATCCCCACTCGCAGGTTGCGTACCTGCTAAAGCGATGTGCACTTCACCGGGGATGCCGACATTGCTTGCCACACTCCACGTGCTGACCAGGTCTCCCTTACCCACCGACAGCGCTCGCACGACAGAATCATTGTATTGCAACACGATGTCTGCGCTGTACACTGCGTCAGTCACACCAGACATGGTCACGGTCATGGTTACTTGTTCCCCCGGGGCAACAGTGAGGCTGGCCAATGATAGCGCACCGCTTTCTGTATTGTTGTAACGGCTCACGATCTCACCCGGCCCTTCATTCATGGCCAGGGCAACCCCTACCGCCACAGTCAAAAGCACGGCAACACCAATGAGCACGCTGATCTGCTTTTGCAACGGTTTCATGACCTCAGCTTCTTCCCTCGACGTGACAATCTATCATTGCACTACCGTCGGAACGTACTGACGATGTCCCGTCGGCACCTTTCCCAGCAACACCGGCACGGCACCCTCGTTGATCTGTGCCCATGTAAACCGGGGCACGGAAACGGCATTCTTGTCGTTAGGCCGCCAACGCAGCATTAGAAGCGAGGCAGCTCGGGTGACTGGCACGGAACCGGCTAACGCCACCCGTATTTGTCCCTTCGATAACTCGTTCACGCTGAGGGCCATCCCCCGAGCTGCTGTGCCCAATTGCACGCTTTGCATTTGAAGCGTATCGGGATCGTACGCCAGGGTTAAGTCTATCCCATATACGGCGGCCCCTGCCGGGTCCAACCAGATATTGGCCGAAACTGTGCCATCTTCGTTCCAGGTATACGGCAACACCCGCAACATTGCCGGCGTCGATACGTTTCGCGCCACCGGCCGCAGCAACCCACTCGCGCTCCAATTACCGGAAACATCTCCCAGCAAGATGGCGGTGAAGTCCTGACCGCTGAGATCGCTGCTGAGGTTGGTGTAGGAACGGCTGGGGGGATCGAAGTCCCAGACCACGCCGGCACCGGGGAAGGGCAGTGTGATCAGGTCCACCGCTTTCTGCAGGATGTAGTACGCGTCCATGGAGTTGATGGCTCCGGACTTGTTCACATCCGCAGCCGTGGCTGCGTGGCCACTCAACGTGATCAGTCCGGCGGCATGCTGTAGTACTAATGAGGCATCGTAAGCACTGATGCCGTTGACGTCGTTGGACTTGCCTGGCGTGAGGGTGTAATCCCCCGCAGGAACTCCGCTAATGGTGTATGCGCCGTTAGCGTCGCTGAGTCCGGTGTACATCCGGTCTCCCACCAGGCTGAGCAATGTATCCGAGACGACACCGCCATTCCAGAAGCGCACCGTACCGGATACGTTGTAAACCAGGTTCACGCTGAAGATGCCATCAGAGGTAGTAACCGGAATGGCGCCATCATTGAGGGTCGTGCTGGCGAAGTGCAACGTAGTCGTGACGCCAGGAGAGCCAGTAATTTCGAACTGCAGTATCGCCAAGGAACCACTTCCGGTCACCGTGCCGCCGGAACCGGCCATAGAAAGGCGGATCTGCCCCGGCGTGCTCGTATTCGTGACCAGACTCCAGCCGGGGGTAAGCGTGCCTGACCGAGCGCCCTGTGCGCTCAGGACATTGTTATCAAAGGTTACAGTCACATCGGCCGCGGCCAGACCATTTATGTCGGCAGCGCCAATGGGCACTTCCACCAGGTCATTCTGCCCGCCGCCGGTGTCAGGCAGGCTGAGGATGGCCACATCGCTTTCATAGGTGAATCCGCGCAGCAACGTCCCGCTCTGCCCATCAGGATTGGTCACCACGACGTCTACCATCTCCGGGAAGTGGGCGGGCGTGGTGCAGGTAATCTGGCTGCTGCTGAGCAGTGTCACATTGGAAGCTGCCGCTCCGCCGAAGGTTACCGATGCCCCCGCCTTGAAGTTGCTCCCGGCGA
Source organism: Anaerolineae bacterium (assembly GCA_015486895.1). GTDB lineage: Bacteria > Chloroflexota > Anaerolineae > JAADDB01 > JAADDB01 > S014-12. Next base: position 3,799 of record WFQT01000178.1, on the reverse strand, counting down.
CGGTTACCGTCGTATTGCCGGAAGTTAGCCCACGGTCCGGACTCACCGCCGTCACCACCGGCCGATCCACAACGGTGATTTGATAAGGGAACGAAGGCCTTCCAAACTGCACCGTGCTCACCCCGTCCGTGGCCTCAATGTAGTACTCGATGCCCGGCGAGGTCACAAGTGCCCCCTCGATGGTCGCCGAATACCGATTGCCCGAGGTGTTTACCATCGCCTTGCTGCTGTAGGTCGTGTCGCCAGTGTGGCGGTAGTATAGCGTGACGCTTTGCACGCCCACGTTGTCGGTGACATCGGCGAAGAGGGTGAGGGGCAGGCCGGGCGGGGCCTCAGTGACAGGCGTGTGCTGAATCACCGGCGGGATGGTGTCGATGGGAGTCGCATTGGCCACATTGGAGAAGTCTGACTCACTCATGTCCGTTTTGACCACTGTGAACTTGTAATAGTAGGGCTGGCCAGGCTGGACCCCAGTGTCGCGGTAGGTCCGCTGGTTTTGGGGAATGATCCCCTGATTGATGATGGTGTACGTGCCGGAGATGGAGGTGGAGCGGTAGAGGTTGAACCCGGCCAGGAGGTCGAAGTCATCCTGAGTCCACATGAGGTCCACGTAGCCTTCTCCGCCTGTGGCCTGCAAGTTCATAGCCTCCGTGCCGGAGGTAATGATCTCGAAGCGGAAGCGCGCTGTATCATCACCGATCACCAGCCAGGGGTCGTCCGCGGCGCGGGCGGGGCCGGCAATGCGCATCAATTGATAGCCGTCGCCGGTGATGGAATTGACATTGAAGCTACCGACCCAGGTACGGGCATCCTGCCAGCCGCCGTCGATGGGGTGGATGGTGTAGTCGGTGTTGGGCACATCGGGACCGAAGGAAACGGAGGGCTGGACAGACGTGTCCATGTCGCGATTGAAAGTGACAGTGAAAGTCACCGGTTCGGCACCGACGATAGGCGTGGGGCCATTGAGGGCGCTGGCGTTGGTGTAGCCCGACGTAGACAGAAGCACGTCCGCGACGAAGGGGTAGGTGGTTGTCATGGGAGTGGTGAGGATAGGTTGGTAGACCACGAAGGGCTTCCCCCAATTCTTGCAACTATTAGTCATATCAGCGTCAATCAAAGTGGTCGAAGTCGTTCCCCAGAAATTGTGAGCTAAGCCTATGTACGCAGGAGCAGCATGGCACGATACACGCATCCAGTGGTTGGGGTTTGGATCCCAGTATTTGCTCAAAAAAGCGTTGCCCGTGTGACGAGTGTTTGCCGCCGCCTCTTCTTCGGTAGCGAACGAATCTGCGTTACCCTCGAAATGGGCGGTCCAGGCATAATTAGCAGAGTTATTCTGGAGGAATACGCTGTTCCTTACTCGGCCAGCATAGAACGGGTAGGACCGGCCGGCACTTTTCGCGTGGAACAGGCACGTGTTGGCATTACCTGGATTAAAGCCATTGATTCCGTTCCAGTACTCAACAATGGTGTTTGTGGTTGATTTTGGACTATACTGCATTGAGAAGCCGGTATCCCCCACATAACGGTCGGAGAAAATGTAAGAATGGTCTATCGAATTCGGGCCATAGTAAATCCCATATAATCCCCATTCTGGTGTCTTCACCTTTACATAGCGAACGTGGAAAGCGCCGTAAGGTTGGCCTACATTAATGTATACGCTCCGAGCATAGGAATTGTATGGCTCCATTGGGAATAACTCAACCGGTTCAGTGTAAGTACCTTGGATAAGTAAAGTGGCTCCAGGCGAGGAATTACCTCCCACACCAAGCCCCGCCCTCTCTGGTTCGGAGTAAGGATTCTGAGGTGTCGGGCTTCCCCACTGAATCTGAGTACCCTCCGTGACAGTCACCGTGACTCCAGGAGCGATGGCAGCCTTCACCAATATCCAGTAGTAGTCCTTGGTCAGTGTTGTGTCTTCCGTAATGGGGCCGTAGATTTCTCGTCCCCGCTGCACGATGAGGTAGAAGCGAGAAGTGAACGTGTGTACCGTCGTATCCGTCGGATCTAACCCGTTGCGGGCAGTCATGGTCAGCTTGAAGGGGATGACGTGGTCGTTGGGCGTGTTGGGGTCCACTCGAAAGCGGAAGGGATGGCGCACGCCGGTTATCACCCCCTGGTCGTCGTAAATCAGGCCGTTGTCGTCCTGGTTGAAGGAGCCGATAGCGCCGTAAGAGACCGTGTCCGTGATCATGGTCACGTAGGGGTCCGGCTGGTAGGCGCCCTCTGCCCGCGCTTCCAGGGTCACCGTCACCGGATCGGCCTTGCCCCAGTGGTTGCGGATGACGATGGCCAGGTCGATGGTCTCACCGGCATCGACAATGCCGTCGTCATCGTCGATGGGGTCCTGGACTACAGTGTCGAAGAGCCAATGCTCCAGGTAGGAGAGTTCCGGTTGCGGTGGTTCGGTCAGTGCTGCGTACGCGTCCACCACGCCCTGAGTGCCGCCCTGGGTATTGGCCGCTATCTGCCCCATGATGAACCGTGAGGAAAACACATCTTTGTCGTTCCACTTGGTGCGTGCCAGGGCAGCGATACCGGAAACGATGGGCGTGGCCATGGAAGTGCCATCCCAGGCGGCATAATTCTCCTTCGGCAGCGTGCTCCACACGTCCACGCCCGGCGCCATCACTTCGTATTCATGCGTGTCATTGGGCGTGCAGTCATAATTGGAGAACCCAGCCCGGCTGCCACTTCGCGTGGACGCCATCACCCCCAATACCCAGTTGTACGCCGCCGGGTACATGTCACGGCCAAAGGGGCACGGCAGGTTCACCACCCCATCGTTGCCCGCTGCCGCCACCAACACGGTCTGGCCAAAGGCCACGGCCAGGGCGTCCTCCTCTACCTGGGAGCGGGCATACCCGCCAAAACTCATGTTGATCACGTCCGCCCCTTGGGCCACGGCGTAATAGATGGCCTCGGCTATGTCGGAGGAGGCCAGCACGCCGGAGTACTGTGCGGCCTTGATGGCCATGATCTGCACGTTGTAGGCGACGCCCACACCGCCGATGCTGTTGTTGGCCTGCGCAGCAATGATGCCCGCCACATGCGTGCCGTGGCCGTGGTTGTCCATCGGGTTGCCGGAATGCTGAGTGCTCACCACATTGACGCCATGCACGTCATCTACGAAGCCGTTGCCGTCGTCGTCCACGCCGTTGCCGGCGATCTCCCGGCTGTTGGTCCACATGTTGGCCGCCAGGTCAGGATGAGTGTAATCCACGCCGGTGTCAATCACCGCCACCACAATGTCGCGGTTGCCGCCGGGAGGCAGGCCCTGGCTGGCCAGGTAGTTCCAGGCCTGTTCGGCGTGGATCGCGGCCAGGTGCCACTGTTGGGCATACAACGGATCATTGAACGTTTGAACGTTGAGCGTTGGACGTGTAACGTGTAACGTAGCCCGCGGCCCGTCGGCGGTAAGTCGGCGCAAATAGTCCGGCTCTGCCCAGGCAATGCCGGGAGTCTTGCTCAACGCCGCCACCACTTTATACACGTCGATTGCCTTCTCTACTCCCTCCGTTGAGAGATTACCGGACGAGAAATAAGCGCGATACCAGCGGGTGAGGTCAGGTTTGGGCAATCGTCCTCCTTGCGGCGTGAGCACCGTTTCTCCCGGCTTAGGCGGTCGCGCCTGGGTGAAAATCGGTTGCAAGCGCACAATGCCCTGAGCTTGCAGCACTTTATTCAAAGCGGCGTCCGCGACCAACGCACCTTGGACCTGCAAGTCAGGTTTACGCACGCGCACACCCGGCGCCAGTTTCACCAACACTTCGCCCGGCTCGAACTCGCAGCCACCGGG
>WFQT01000177.1 GCA_015486895.1 Anaerolineae bacterium | reverse complement strand
TAGAGGAGACCTCTCCCCCAAGCTGCGCTACGCTTAGCTTTTCCTCCTCTCTACCTTGGAGAGGGAGAGGGCTGGCCGACTATTTGGTCGGCAAGCCGGGGGTGAGGTACTATTTTCACAGGAAGTTGAGCTTTGACGCTTCATAAAAGGCGGACGTACGTGTTCGTGTAATTAGTCCAATTCGTGGTTGCATTTTCAAAGGAGAGGAGGAGTTGTGGTTCCATGATGTTCCAACAAGACAAGATGTTCCCCCGTTTTGCACTTTATGGCTTCCTCAAAAATCTGCGCTTCTTCGAGCCTTTCCTCATCCTAATTTTTCGTGATGTCGGACTGAGTTTCTTGCTCATCGGCTCGCTCTACGCGGTACGAGATGTGGCGACGAATATATTGGAAATCCCCACCGGCGTATTTGCCGACGCGTTCGGCCGGCGCAAATCCATGGTGATGGCTTTCTCGGCCTATATCGTCTCGTTTGTGATATTTTACTTTGGCCGCGGATTCTGGTTCTACGCGTTGGCGATGGTGCTCTTTGCTTTTGGCGAGGCTTTTCGCTCTGGCACCCATAAAGCATTGATTTTGGAGTACTTGAAAATCAACCACATGGAACGCCTTAAAGTTTCCTATTACGGTCGTACCCGGTCCGCTTCCCAATTCGGGTCGGCAATTAACGCTTTGATTGCTGCCGCTTTAGCTTTTTACACCGGTAGTTATAAAGTGATGTTCTTGGCGGCAATGGTTCCTTACCTGCTGGACCTGGTGAACTTAGCCACCTATCCGCCGGAATTGGACGGTGAATTGGCGCAAGTGCAATGGCAGACTATAGGCGTGCAAAGCCAACAGACTTTGCGCAACTTCCGGGAAATGTTCACTGATTGGCGTGCCTGGCGGGCAATTCTCAATAGCGCCGGCTTTATGGCCCTATTCAAAGCAACCAAAGATTATTTACAACCCATCCTGAAAAGCTTTGCGTTGGCTTTGCCGGTATTTTTGTTTTGGAGCGGCAAGCAGCGCAGCGCGGCTGTCATCGGCATCGTATACTTTTTGATTTATCTGAGTACTAGCTATGCTTCTCGCAACGCTGACCGCTTCAGCCGCCACTTTCCCAATTTGGGCCGGGCGATCAATTTGACTTTCTTGACCGGCGCCGGCCTGCTTTTAGTCGCTGGCGTGGCAGCTTGGCTACACTGGATACTCCTTTCCATTGTCGTATTCCTGTTCTTCTACGTGTTCCACAATTTGCGCCGGCCGATGAATGTCGCTTTCATTAGCGATCAGATCTCTCATAAAGTGATGGCCTCCGGCCTGTCGGTGGAATCCCAGGTGGCGACTGTGCTCACGGCGATTTTTGCGGTGCTCTTAGGTTGGTTAGCCGACCTGCTCGGCGTCGGCGCGGCGTTGGCCCTTTTGGGTTCGGTGGTACTGCTTATGTACACTTTCGTCCGCGTTGACGAACAACCACCTGCTTCAGCGCCAACCGTTTCGGCCTAACCTGGACAAGGTATCACCGCTTTGCGGGTCGGTGGGAGGTTTTTTAGGGAACGCCCCAGGAGTTTGGCAAGATGATGTTGTGCCCCGTGCGACGCACCCGCGAGATGCGTCGCACGTCAGGGCCGGATGCGGCAGGTCGTCGGCTGTGTAGGTGGCTTGCTGCGGCCCCGTGGTGGCAGCCGTGAGGTGTATTCCGTACTACGTAAATTACTCATTATGATATTTTCGTAGTATAATTTACACAAATGTTGCTATCGAGGATCAGATGCCAGATATGGGATACGCCGGATCGCAAGGTTTGGCCCTGCTCAACCAGATCGTCTCAGACGTTGGGCCAATCTTCACCGTGGCCCAGGCTCAGGCTGCGGCGAAGACCCTGGGTCTCTCAACGACGCATGTGCGCGCCTTGCTCAGCCGGCTGGCCCGAGGGCCGTGGCTGGCCCGCATCAAGCGCGGCGTCTATGCCGCCCAGGGGCCACTCCTCGCCACGGAGATCCACCCTTTCGCTGTGGCGGCCATCCTGGTAACGCCATCGGCCATCAGCCACTGGTCGGCCCTGGCTTATCACGGACTGACCACCCAGATACCGTTCACGGTCCAGGCTTCCACGCCGCAAAAGGTAGTCACCCCGGAGATGCGTAACGGCAACGCCTATCGTCCGCGCGGACGCTCTGTTTGGCGAGCGCTGGGCATGGAGTTCGAGTTTGTCCAGGTCAAGCAGAGGCATTTCTTCGGTTTTCAGGAGGAGTGGGTAAGTCGCTGGCATCGGGTGCGTATCGCCGATCCGGAGCGCACGGTGCTAGATATGGTGGCCTACCCCCAGATATTTGGCAGCATTTCCGTTGCCATGGAGACCCTGGAAACCCATCTCGAACAGCTCGACCTGTCGCGGCTCGTCAGCTACGCCTTGCGCTATGACGTGGGCGCCGTGATCAAGCGCCTGGGTTGGATCCTGGAGACGCTTGGCGTAGATAATGCTGTGATAGCACCTCTGCAAGCTTACCCTGTACGGACCTACTACCTACTGGATACAGCTGGCTCATCCGACGGCATCCCCGTGGCACGCTGGAGAATTCGCAACAATTTGAGAGGGGAGTTCACCCATGCCGAACGTTGAGCAGATGCTACGCTCGCTTGCCCGGCAGCATCCGGAGGTGCCTTACCCGGTACTGGAGAAGGATTACGCGCTCAGTTACCTGCTAGCAGGTATTGCCGTCGTAGATGAACTGAAGCAAGGCCTGGTTCTCAAGGGGGGCACGGCGCTGCGTAAGTTTCACTTTCAAGGTTATCGCTTCTCCGAAGATCTTGATTTCTCGGTCCAGCCAGGAGTTCGGCTGAGTGCTGTAGACAAAGCAATGGCGAGAGCTGTGCAAGGTATGGAAAACTTGCTGCAGGAGCGTGGACCGTTCCAGGTGCAGATGAAACGCTTACTCTTACGAGAACCTCATCCACGAGGCCAGGATGCCTTTGTGATCCAAGTTCGATTCCCGGCCCACCCAGTCGCGCAGTGCCGGGTGAAAGTGGAAATCACTCGCGACGAATTGATCTTACAGCAACCGCAGACCAGACAACTCTTGCACGCTTACCCGGAAAAACTCAAGGTGTCCTTTCCATGTTATACTTTGGAAGAGATCGTCGCGGAAAAGCTGCGGGCGCTGCTCCAAAGCTGGCAGAAGCTTCGGGTCCGAGGTTGGGGAGCAAGTCGCGTATGCCGTGATTACTACGACATCTGGAGTATCATACGCCAGGCGGACTTACAGCGGCAGATAATACCCGAGCTTGTGGCCCGGAAGTGTTCCCACCGAGAGGTGGACTTCGGAGTACCGAGCGATTTTTTCTCTGAAGAGTTGCTGCACGTGGCGCACACCGAGTGGGATCGCCAGTTGCGGCCTTTTGTGATTGGCTGTCCCGATTCCACTCAGGTTCTCGAAGAGCTGCCAGTATTGCTGGCCAATCTGTGGGAGTAGGGGCTCTCGCACCTCACTTAAGAGTCACGCGGCGCAGGCTTTAGCTTTAGAAGTTCAACTTCTCCAAGAAGTTGAACTTCT
>WFQT01000176.1 GCA_015486895.1 Anaerolineae bacterium | reverse complement strand
GGCAATTGGCGGGCCGGCGGCTGCTCCATTTTGTCAATGGACGGCAGGTTGCATCCTGGCCGGTGGTGGGGGCGCCGGCACTTTTAGCGGTGGCTCCGCAAGATAACATGGTTTTCCTGGCCGACCGGGTGGCACAGCGGCTGTACGGTTATCGGCTCAGCGATGGGGCTTTGTCCGCGGAGACGGCATTGCCTGCCTGCCCTGATGGCTTGGCTTATCTGACCGAGACGCGCAACGTTGCAGTTCTCAGCGGTATTGGCCAGCGGTTGGACCTTTATTATGGCCGCGATTTGCATTGGTTGGGAAAGTTGTCGTTGCCTAGAGGAGATGTCGTTCAGCCTGGATTACTTTGGGCCGGGGGGAATGCACTCTTGTTAGCGGAGCCGTCACCGCCGGAAGTGCGACGATATTCCCTCTTGCCGGCGAGTACGCCAATAGGACGCAGATAGCGCTGATGCACGCAGATTGCTGCTGATTCGCATTAACGCCGATGAACACTGATCTTATTTTAATCCACGTTAGTGTGTCGTAGACACATGATAACTCGTCGGTATAGAAGAAGGAGGGACTCTTACATTTGTAGTGGCAATGATCTGCGAAAATCAGCACACTTCAATGGCATTAGAGTTCTATTAAATAACGGGCTTAGCAGTTACCAAAGCCTACTGCCTGCCATTGAGTTACTCAGCGTTGGTTTTGGCGGTAGCTGGCTTGATCAGGGAAATGTGTTGGACGATGCGGCCATTGCGGTAGTAAAAGCGTTGCACCCGGGGTAGTAGCGATGTGGTAACCTCGTAATTGATCGTTTCGGCCCAGCTAGCCACTTCGTCTGCGGTGATACACTCTTCACCTTGCCGGCCGATGAGGACCACTTCGTCGTTTTCGCGCGGGTTTGGTACGGCGGAAAGGTCTACTACGAACTGATCCATGCACACCCGGCCCACGATGGGGGCTCTCACGCCGTTCACTAACACAGCACCCCGGTTGGAGATGAGCCGGTGATAGCCATCGCCGTAGCCTACCGGTACCAGACCCACCGGCATAGCTCTAGGGGTGATAAATGTCCGTCCATAGCTAATGCTAGAATTTGCTGGCAGCGTGCGCACCCGGCCCAAATGGCTTTTCAAGCTCAAGGCTGGTTGCAGCGGTAAAGGCGGAGGTATTTCCGCTGCCGGGCGTAATCCGTACATGGCGATGCCTACACGCACCATGTTCAAGTGCATCTCTGGCAGGGTTAACATGGCAGCGCTGTTGGCCACGTGTAGAATGGGTGGTGTGACGATCTGTTTTAACGATTCCAGGCACTTCATAAAAGTGTTGAATTGCTGCCAGGTGTAGCTTTTGTCTTCTTCGTCCGCGACGGCAAAATGCGTGTACATCCCTTCAATGATGAGATTAGTCAGGCGAGCGATTTGGCGGCTGAAAGAGGTTACTTCATCTGGCAGCAGACCCAGCCGGCCCATGCCGGTATCGATCTTGATGTGCACGGGCAGGGTTTCCCCCGGGGGTAACGCTGCCGACAACGCTCTTGCTGTCGGCAGGTTGGTTACCGTTGGCGTAAGATGGTACTGCACAACCATTTCCGCTTGTGACGGTGGTAGATATCCGAGGACAAGGATAGGGGCTGTGATGTCTGCTTGTCGTAGCTCAACACCTTCGATGGCTCTGTTTACAGCCAGCCATTCAGCACCACTTTCCAGGGACACTCTGGCAATAGGAATTGCTCCGTGGCCGTAAGCATTTGCTTTCACTACTGCCATGATGATAGTATCTGGCCCTACATGTTCACTGAAAGCAGCTAAATTGGCTGCGATGGCATCTAAATCGATCTCAGCCCACGTCAATGGTTCATCGAATACGTGCATTAACCACCTAAATATGCTTTTTTAACGTCCGGGTTATTCAGCAGATCAGAAGATTTGCCTTTCATAGTGATGTTCCCGGTTTCAATGACATATCCGCGCTGGGAAAACTGTAATGCCATGCGTGCATTTTGTTCCACCAACAAAATCGTGGTGCCTTCTTTGTTAATTGCCTTTAGTGCGTCGAAAACACTGAGCATGAGCAATGGGGCTAAGCCCATGGACGGTTCGTCTAAAAGCATCAGCTTGCGAGCACTGACAAACGCTCGGCCTACGGCTAACATCTGTTGTTCTCCGCCGCTGAGAGTACCTGCTTTTTGTGTTTTGCGCTCTTCCAGGCGAGGGAAGATGCCGAACACCCGGTCAATATCTCTGGCAATCTCTTTTTTATCTTTACGGGAAAAGGCTGATAGAACGAGGTTCTCCATAACCGTCAGATTTCCAAACAATCGCCTGCCCTCCGGGACATGGGAAATGCCCAATTTACTAACAACCTTGTCAGCAGAATAATCCAGCAAGTTCTCGCCCTTGTAGGTCATCTTGCTGCCTCGTTCAACCGGCACCATGCGTGAAATGGCTCGCAGCGTTGTGCTTTTGCCGGCGCCGTTGGCCCCGATGATGCATACGATCTCGCCTTCGTCAATGTGGAAACTGATGCCGTGCAAGGCCTTGATTTTACCATAGGAAACCTGTAAATTCTCGATTGAAAGGAGCATTAGGCTTCCACCTCCTTTCCCAGGTAGGCTTCGATGACTCGGGGGTTATTTTGAATCTCTTTTGGCGTGCCTTCGGCAATAATCTCGCCGAAGTCCAGGGTCTGGATGCGTTCGCAGAGCTCCATGATGAATTTCATGCGGTGTTCGATGAGAAGAATAGTTAAACCGAATTCTTTGTGCACTTTGCGGATGGTTTTCATCAGGTCTAAAAGCTCTTCTGGGTTCATGCCGGCTGTCGGTTCATCCAAAAGCAAAAGTTTTGGGTTAATTGCTAATGCGCGGGCGATCTCTACTCGTCGCTGAATGCCGTAAGGTAGATTGGTCACCGATTGATCGGCCAGATAGCGGATTCCAACGACGTCCAGCAGGCCCAATGCTTTCTCTGTATTCTTTTGCTCTTGATGGGTGCGGTTTCTCGTGTTGAAAAAAGCGCCTACCAAACCATAAGTAAGCTGTGAGTATTGAGCCATCTTGACGTGATCTAACACGCTCATGTGGCGCCACAAACGGAGGTTCTGGAATGTGCGCCCTAACCCCATTGCCGCAGTTTTGTGTGGTGGAAGCCCGACGATGTTTTTTCCTTGGAAAGTGATCTTTCCCTCGCTTGGCGTGTAGACGCCGGTGATGAGATTGAAAATCGTTGATTTCCCGGCGCCATTGGGGCCGATGAGACCGCGGATTTCCCCTGGCTCAATTGTCAGATTATAGTCATGCACGGCCCGCAGTCCCCCGAAATAGTGGGTCATATGTTCAATCTGCAGTAATGGCACGGTTTATACCTCTTCTTCCTGTTTGTTTTTCGGCTGTAGTAGTGCTTCAGGATCGAAGTCTCTAAAGGCGATGAGCCCTGTAGGGCGGAAGATCATCACTAAAATGAGCAGGATGGGGATAATGATCCACTTGAGGATTTCCAAAGGACGGAGCATTTCACTGAGCAGGTTGTATCCTATGGCACCCACAATAGAGCCGACGACGGAATTTAGACCACCGAAGTAAACCATAGCTAAAACTTCAGCTAACTTCTTGATACCAAAGGTGCCGGGATTGACGTAGCGCATGACATGGGCGAAAAGCCCGCCAGCTATGCCTGCCCAGAAAGCAGCAAACAAGAAAGCTGTCATCTTGGCTTTCTGGGTGTTGACGGTCATAGCGTTAGCCGCTGCTTCATCATCCCGCACCGCATTGAGTGCTTTGCCCATAGTTGAGCGCACAAAATTATTGATGATCCAAACCGCCACCACAGTCCATGCGAACACAACTGGCAGTGAGGCCAAATCCGGTTGCCCCATGAAGCCGCGTGCACCGCCGAATATTTCTAGGTTTTCGAGGAGACTTTTCACGATAAACATGAAAGCCAAAGAGATAATGGCTAAATAGTCGCCGCGAGTGTGGAAAGAGGGGATAGCAACTAATAAGGAGCTAATTGCCGCCACAACACCCCCTAAGATTAGAACGACGGGGAACAAAAATGGCCCTAACGATGGTGGTAATAAAGGAGCACCGAAAATGCTATCGTTGACGAAGAAAAGTACCATTAGAATGGATGCTGTATAAGCACCTAAAGCTATGAAGCCGGGATGCGAGCAGGAGAATTCCCCCATGTAGCCATTGACAACATTTAGACTTAAAGTGATGATAATGGCAATCAGTATCAACTTGGCAAGTAGGTCTCGGTAGTCGCTCAAGCTTGTCCAAAGGTCAAGGACGACGTAGAGCAAAGCGAGATGGATGATTGCCGTTATCCAAAGAGGGTAATTGAGCAGTTTCCCGGCGATATTATTGGCAATGGAAGTTGTCAAACGGGCAACAATAGCGATGGGCAAGGCGTAGATTAGCAGCAGGTAGAGTATGAT
>WFQT01000175.1 GCA_015486895.1 Anaerolineae bacterium | reverse complement strand
TTATATTTTTTATACATTGTTGACCTGGATTTCCTCTCTCATACGAGCAGCAGCCGGGTTCAGACCATCTCGAAGCAAATGGACCAGATGGGGGAATTCATCTTGCTCACAGCCCAGACTGCTGCTGCCGCTCAGGGAGTCCACGCTGAAGGGGTTGTACGACACGGCAACGTAATAGAAGAGATCACCGGCCTCTGCCATGAAATCGGCGCCGACTATCTAATTCTCGGCCGGCCACAAGGTCGCGAGGAAGAGAAAGAAAGTGTCTTCACGCAGGACATGTTCAAACAATTCGTGGCGCAAATCGAGGAGCAGACCGGCGCCCAAGTCATCTTGCCAGATGAGGGTAACCTATGACTGAACGACTCCGATCCTGGCTCTTGGTCGCTCTCCTGATCGGCACTGGCCTGATCTTGACACTACCCAGGGAAAGCATTATAGCCCAAGAACCGACGCCGGCGCCGTTGATCACCGGTAATGTTTATGACCGGCAGGGACAGCCAGTAGTAAATGCCCGCGTTACGGTGAGCGCAACGGATAAAAGAACGACTGGGGAGAGCAAACCGGTAGTAGAGGCCATGACACAACCGAACGGGCGCTATGCGTTGGTATTGCCGGAGAACTTTCCTTCTACTCTTATTGTTCATATTGAGCGCCCCCACTTTCAGCAGGATCGCATTGAATTGGACGCGGCCGCGCTCCAAAACTTACGCAACGGGCAATCAGTTGTTTTACCTGATATTGTTTTGCCGCGGCGCGTCAACCTGGCCTTCTGGATCTCTACCGCGGTCTTCATAGCCATGCTGATATTTATCGCTACCGGCAAATTGCACAATACCCTGGCAGCCCTGGTAGGAGCTACTCTGCTCCTGGGCATCAGCTACCTGGGGCGCCCTTTCCTCGCTGATTTATATATCTTTGACTTCTGGGGAGCTCTCCGCTACGTAGACTGGAATGTGATCTTTTTAATCATGGGCATGATGATCGTCATTGCCGTTGTGGAAGGGACTGGCATCTTCCAGTGGTTGGCTTTCCAGGCTTACCGCGTCTCCGGGGGACGCACCTGGCTCTTGTTGCCCATCCTGATGCTGATAGCAGGTATAACATCGGCCTTCTTAGACAACGTGACTACCATGCTCTTGATGACGCCGATCACTGTTCAAATCGCGTTAGCGATGGGCATCAACCCCTTGGCCCTATTGATGCCCGAGGTAATGGCTTCCAACGTTGTCGGTATTAGCACGCTGATCGGTACACCGACGAATATCCTGATCGGTTCCTACGGAAAGATCTCATTCAACGACTTTCTGACTCATCTGACGCCGGGCGTCCTCCTGGCCTTGCTCGGGCTAGTCGCTTACAGCGAGTTCATTTACCGCCATGAGTTAAGGGCTGCTGGCAACGCCTCCCCCCTACTGGTGGAGAAACTGGCCGAGCGGGCCAGGATCACCGAACCGGAGCATCTCAAGAAAGCCAGTGTAGTGGGGTCCGCGATGATCGTTCTGTTTGTGACCGGCGAATATTTTCACTTGTTGCCGGCCGTGACGGCGCTGATGGGAGCGACGGCGTTATTAGTTTGGATCAAGCCCGATATCGAGGAGATGATCGAGGCGGTAGACTGGACTACGCTGGTGTTTTTCATGAGCCTGTTTATTGTCGTAGGGGCCATCCAGGAAGTAGGCCTGATTAGTTTCATTGCCGATGAGATAGGTCACATGGTGGGCAGTAGCTTGATCCTGGCAATGCTGGCCGTGTTATGGCTCAGCGCCGTGCTCTCGACGGTAATTGCTAACATTCCCTTCACCGCCGCGATGTTGCCGGTCATTGGGTATTTGACGGTGACTGTGCCGGGAGCTAATAGTAAGGTACTTTTCTTCTGCCTGTCAGTTGGCTCGGCCATGGGCGGCAATGGTTCGCTGATCGGTGCATCGGCCAACATGGTCACAGCCGGCATTGCCGAACGGGCAGGTTACCCTGTCACCTACGTTTATTTTTTCAAGAAAGGCTTCCCCGCCCTGTTGATTACCGTCGGGTTGGCCATGTTATGGCTATTGGGACGCTTCCTATTGCTGGGCCAGTAGAGAGGAGACAATGGTGGAAAATCAAGCATTGAAGCACATCGTCTGCGCCGTGCGGGGAGGCCCGGAAAGTCGGGACACTGTCACGCGTGCTATCGATTTAGCGTTGGAGTATAATGCTAGGCTTACCTTTTTCCATGTCCAAGACGCTGAGTTCTTGGCGTACGCCACCATCGCGCCGCTAAGCGTGGTTTACAACGAATTAGCAGAGATGGGCAAGTTTGCCATGCTGATCCTATGCGATCGGGCCCAACGACGTGGTGTAGCGAAGGTTGAT
>WFQT01000174.1 GCA_015486895.1 Anaerolineae bacterium | reverse complement strand
GTCAGCAGCCGCGGCTTAGGTATGCTGCGGGACATGGTGATCTCATATTTCTTCGGTGCGCCGGCAAATGTCAGTTCTTTCCAATTGGCCGACCGCTTCGTGCGCTTGCTTTATGACCTCATTATTGGCGGCATGCTTAGCGCTGCTCTGGTGCCAGTTTTCAGTGAATACGCTCGCCCGGAGCGCCGCCTGGAGTTGTGGCGGTTAGCTTCCATCGTTCTTACCATCATGTCCGGCATTGTGGCTACGATTGTCATCGTGACCGAGATTTTCGCCGTGCCGCTGGCCCAACTGCTGGCTGCGGGTCAATCAGCACCACAACAATTGGTTACAGCCCATTTCTTCCGACTGATGGCCCCGGCGGCGCTTTTGTTAGCCCTTAGCGGTGTTTTCACAGCTACCCTTTATGCTTTGAAACGGTTTCGCTACCTGGCGCTGGTGACTGCCGTTTATAACTTAGGCATCTTGATCATGGTGCCCATTCTGGCCGGCACGCTGGATAGCTTCAGCTTGGCCGTAGGGGTGCTGGCTGGTGCTTTATTCCAGTTTAGTGTGGCTTATGCTGGCGTGCGTGATGGCTACTTGCGCTTAAATTTCAATTGGCATCACCCGGCGTTGCGTCGTATCGCTTATCTCTATTTTCCGGTGGCCATTAGCCTTGTCGTTGGTATGAGTCAGGGATTATTTGATGGCTATCTGGCTACTTTTACCGGCGATAGTAGCCTGGCCTACATGGCCAATGCGACCAGATTGGTGCAGTTGCCGCTGGGGTTGGTGGCAATGGCAGTTGCCAACGCGGCTTTGCCTTCTCTTGCCAATTTACACAGTGCCGGGGAGGGCAAAGCATATAGCCGGGTGCTCAGCCGGGGCATCCGCTTTGTGCTCTATCTTACCTTGCCCGCCGCGGCGTTGCTCTTTGCCCTGGCACCCCAGGTCATCAGCTTGATTTACCAGCATGGCCGCTTCACCGCCATGGATGCTCACTGGACAGTCGTGGCGCTGCGCGGCTACAGTTTAGGACTGACCTTTGCTGCCTTAGATTGGCAGCTCAACTTCGCTTTCTACGCCCAGCAGGATACCCGCACGCCTACCATTGTTGGCATTGTCGCTGTCGGTGTGTATGTAGCAGTGGCCCTTGTGTTGATGAAGCCGTTAGGTATGCTGGGGTTGGTGTTGGCTGATTCTAGTAAGCACTTCAGCCACGCGGTCATGATGACATACTTGAGCTGGCGACGGTTAAGAGGGCTGGCCGTTTGGTCAGCAGCGGCTAAAATGACAGTGGCAGCGCTTCTTGTCTTAGGGATGGCATGGGTGGGGGGGCAGTGGCTGGCGATGCATTTGGCGCTCTCCCGGTTGTTGCGTGATGTGACAGTTCTGACAGTAGTAGGCGGCGGCAGTGCGTTGCTGTACGTAGCTACCACGAGTTTAGCCAGGGTTGAAGAGAGCGGTGAATTGCTCCGACTGCTCCGGCACAGGGGCTAATACGTCGCTAGAACCAAAGTCTGAGGCGGAGGCACTGAGACGCAGAGATTTGAATCAGCGCAAAGTCACCAGGACGCGTAAGACGCAAAGAGGTGAGATTTTTAATAGCTTTTCTTTACCTCTTTGCGTTTTCGCGTTGAAATGATTTTTTCCTCTGCATCTCCCGCATCCCCGCGTCAAATTTTTGTCCAGTGTACAAGAATTTCATCCGTGTAATCTGTGGTTGGATTTCCTGACGTAGAAAACACAAATTCCATTGGCACGAGTGTATATTCTTAAGACGATGCGGTTTGCTATGCAGCTTTCTTCAGCGCCGGAGCTTTCTCAAGAATTTCATTCATGTCGAAGGGAGCTGCTGCCAAGTCAGATTCCTTCGATGACCTGCCGCCGTACTCATTCACCCAAATAGGATTGGTGAGCTCTGCCAGGCGTTTATCGTATGCCGTCATCTTGCGATAGTATTCTTCGTCTTCCAGAGCTGCCGCGGCGTTTTCATCTTCCGGCTCCGGCTTGTCCATATCTACGAGGTGCCTTGCCAAAGCATGGTGATCCCGAATCGGGCAGGGCATGAGGACGTTGCCGTTTTTCTCCGGTTGGGTTTGACCGTATTCGTACTTCCACTGCCATTCCCTAATGTGTTTAAGAAATGGCGTCTCCAAGACATTATTCAGTGTACCTCCGTTCTTGTAAACGTTCAGAATGTTGATTGGCGAATAGGGGAAGAACACACACGGCATGACTTTTCCGTTCCAGTCGATGTACAGATAGCCACCTTCGCGTCCAGAGGAAATGCAGCCATCGGATAGGTGCCCAAAGGACCAGAAATCTGCTATGAATGTCCGTTCCTTGATCATGAAATTCCATGCCTGATGCCACATCCATACCCTCTGCTCTGGGGTAGGCATCATGTCAACGGTATAGCCGCGACCTATAGGCATGAAGTGGAAAACCCATGCGAAGTATGCTCCCTTTTCTTTAAATAGGAAGTTTTTAAACTCCTCTGAGTAGATCTCCTGCCAGTTATTTTTAGTTGCTGTCACAGATATGCCGAAAGGGACTCCAACCTCGTTTAGGTTATCCATAGCTTCCATGACCTTCTTGAAAACGCCTTTGCCGCGGCGGGCGTCAGTTTTTTCCTCTAGTCCTTCCACAGATATGGCGGGAAGGATGTTGCCGACTTCCGCCATGCGCTTTGCCATTTTCTTGTCTATCAAGGTGCCGTTGGTGTATGTCATAAAGATGGATTCGTTGTGTTTTCCTGCCATCTCCACCAACCCTTTCCCTTTGTCCCGGTACACAAATGGCTCACCACCTGAGATGGTTATTAGGCGGTTTCCCCACAATGTTTCCGCTTCCGTGACGATCCGGTCGAATACCTCCCACGGAAGCCTTTCGTACATTGCGGAGCTGGAGTTGGCGTAGCATCCTACGCAATGTAGGTTACATCCTTTGCCTGGACTGATGACTAATGTCGAAGGTGGCCCGTATCCTCCGTGCTCGGCCTTGAATTTCTCGATAGCCTTCTTTTGCGGGGACTGTAGAAAAACGCCCATCGCGAGGTTGTGCAGGATAGCACGTCTCGATGCGGGAGCAAGGTTTTTGTTGCCAAGCGCTCGATCTACGGTATAAAGGAGCGAAATCACAGCCTCGACCTTTTCTTTCTCCAGCCTGGGGGGACGTGTCCATGATGATTGATTCAAGGACTCGCGTAGCTTATTTTCTATCACGTTCCTCGCTACCCTGCGCAGGCGGTCGCTTTGAACCAGTTTGTCTCCAATGCGCGCCACAGCTTCAATGCCACCCTTGTTCGCAAGTTCCACTAAAGTGCTTTCATTAATAAACATGATTGTTACCTCCATAATTCGTTTGGCCCCTCCGCTCCGGGGCAATACTTGTTGAGCACCTCCTATGACTTGCTGGATGTGTTTCCAGCGTTATGTCCGAAAGAAACGAAAGAATCGATTAAAAAAATTTA
This sequence comes from Anaerolineae bacterium, assembly GCA_015486895.1. Taxonomy (GTDB): domain Bacteria; phylum Chloroflexota; class Anaerolineae; order JAADDB01; family JAADDB01; genus S014-12. The sequence goes on along the minus strand of WFQT01000174.1, from coordinate 2,574 downwards.
TAGCAATGAAAGCACTTCACCGGCAAATTCTGTTATTCTCGCTTCTTGATCTGCCGGGAGTAATGACAGATACTCGTGATATGCAGCAAGGTTCCTGACCATCTCTAAAACGAAACTGTGGTCAACTATTTCTGCTCCCAGCAAGGCTAGAACAATGCCAGGCAAAACGTGGAGCCATGATTCTTTGATATCTGCTGCCTTTGTTATCCCTCGCGAAATTTTGTCCTGGTACTCCTTTTCCAGATAGGGCACATTGATAAGCAATGCTACGATAATATTGGTGATGAACAGCATTGGATCGTTTAGCTTTGATATTTTGGACATAAGCTGATTTCGGAGTTCGGTTCGTGACTTTTCGCTCTTATCTTTCAGCCTTTCCAAAATTTGCCCTTTGCTCTCCTCCCAGGAGGCTTCCCATGAGAAATTGGTGGATTCACGTAATCCTTCGCGTAGGATGAAAACTACCTGGAAACGCCCCGGCCCTCCTCTATTTGCTCGCATGTACCTTGACCTGACGAATCCTTTTTTCTCCAGGGCCCGTAACATTTCATAGGCGGTTACTTTTCCTATGTTCATGTACCTGGCAACGGTTGTGTAATGCAGTGGTTCATCGAGTTTGCGGTACAGTGCTGAGAACTGCTTGAAAAAATCTTGCTGTCTCCTGGTTAATCTCATTACGTATTACTCTCCTACTTTTACATTATAGCCCGAGAGTAGCGTTTGTCAAGCATGTTATCCATAAAGTCCTTCGACTAATTATCCTTGTCGTTTCTCCCCAACCCTTGTACCTCACTTATGATCGAGCTCTACCTGTGCCGCTTGGTCGTTGCGCTATACCTCCGCTGGTTATTCTTGACATAGAGCATCGGCTCAGTTATACTCATTGATTATGTTCAATAATGATAGGCTTTTGGTGCCTTGCCAAGATGGCAAAGCAAATCCTTTCCTCGGAGGAACCCTGGATGAATAAACGCGACATGCAGTTTTTTGTACTCATTGTTATTCTTTTCGTCCTCTCTATCTGGATTGCGCTTCCTATCCAGCACCCCACTGTCATTGGACGAGACCTGAATTTGAAGAAAGGCCTGGATTTAGCAGGGGGGCTGGAGGTGTTATTACAGGCGAACATGCCAGAAGGACAACAGGTAGATTACCAAGCCTTGCAGGCCACGAAAAGTGTAATTGATAATCGTGTGAACGGTTTAGGTGTCACTGAGCCAGTAGTCCAGATCGAAGGTAAGAACCGCATCATTATCCAGTTGCCGGGTGTGAAAAGCAAAGAAGATGCCATTGCCGCCTTGAAGAATACCGGCCAACTGGAATTTGTCGAAGTGCGGGGCGACCAGCCCATGGTGGCGGAGAAACAGTACATCAGGACAAGCTCAGGCGACCCACATCCTTACGGTGTGCCGAAAGATGAGTTGCCTGGGAAAGATGCCCCGGTTTACAAGACAATTCTCAGCGGCACAGAGTTGAAGACTGCCAAAGTAAGTTTTGACCCCACCACAGGGAAACCAGAAATTTCTTTTGAACTGAGTAATAAAGGCGCGAAGATTTTCGCTAAGTATACCGCCAGCCATGTGGGTAAGATATTAGCCATTGTACTGGACAACAAAGTACTCTCGGCACCGCGCATTAACAGCGCTATTCCCGATGGTCGGGGCGTCATTACCGGTAATTTCACCGCTGAATCGGCGAAAAGCTTAGCAGTCCAGATGCGTTATGGTGCTTTGCCAGTTCCTTTGAAAGTAGTGAGCACTCGTCTTGTAGGTCCTTCATTGGGACAAGATTCTATTAAAAGTAGTATCACTGCTGGCTTGATTGGCCTGATATCGGTATTCCTGTTCATGTTAATCTACTATCGCTTGCCGGGGTTACTGGCAGATATCGCTCTGATTCTGTACGCCATGTTGAATATCTCGCTGTACAAACTGGTGCCTGTTACCTTAACGTTGCCCGGCATCGCTGGCTTCTTGCTCTCAACAGGCATTGCCGTAGATGCTAATATCCTTATCTTCGAGCGCCTGAAAGAAGAGGTCCGGCGTGGTAAACCGTTGGGGGTAGCTGTTGAAGCTGGCTTTAGCCGAGCCTGGACATCCATTCGCGATTCCAACCTCTCTACATTAATTTCAGTGTTAGTACTGTTCCAATTTGGACGCACTTTTGGCGCCAGCGCTGTGAAAGGGTTTGCTATCAACCTGGGGCTTGGTGTGATTATCAGTATGTTCACTGCCGTAAGTGTGACTCGTGTGCTGGTTCATATAGTGTTTACACATTTGGATGAAAATGCTAAGTACAACCCCTGGGTTCTGGATGTTCTGGTGCCGGAGAACTTCAAGGTGCACTTCCAGGGACTTTTCAGTATCGTTCAGAAGCGTTGGTACTATTTCGGCTTTTCTTCGCTGATCATTGTACCGGGCATAATTGGCATGATTTACCTGACGGTCACGACGGGCGCACCAGAGAAGTTGGCCATTGATTTTACCGGCGGCTCTATCTGGGAAATGAAGCTAGGGCAAGTTGTGCAGCCGGATGATGTGCGTCAGGTTTTTTTCAAGCAGGGTTATAACGATG
>WFQT01000173.1 GCA_015486895.1 Anaerolineae bacterium | reverse complement strand
GGTGGACTGCCTATGGGCCCCACAGCTCCGGTTTTTGCGAAGCATCTCCTCAGGGGGCCATCGGGGGCGAGGACGGCGTCATCTCGGGTTGTGGAGATTATGGGCATGGATTGTTTCGAATCGAAACAATCTTGACAAATAGGGCCGGAAAGAAAGCCATAGAATGACACGGGAAGGCACAGAAAAGAATGAAGACGAGAATTTTCAGTGCGCTTCTGTATCATTCCGGGGCTTAGTTAGTCGCGACGTCTCAGTAAGTTTGTTAAGATGGGAAATAGCTCTTTTGAACCATGCCAGATTATGCAGTGTTGCTTTGCAAATCTGATGAGACTTATGGAGACTAAGACAGCGATAAAGTGTGTTGGGTAGATTTGGGTTGTTAACAAGCGTGACTTTTGTGTTGTGTCGTACGTCATAAATAAACAAGGCGGAGTAGGGCCGGCAAACAGTGTCCCTAAAAGATGTACCGTTTTTTGCGTTCTTTGGCCCACAGTTATTGAAGGATTGTCATGGATTTGTAACCCGCGAGGGTATTATTTTCTTGTATAATAAATCTGGCTGGTACAGATAACTATCTTACCCTGTATTTGTGCCAGCTATTGGCTGAAGAGAAAAGCGTTGCCGGTAAGTGCGAATACGTTGCTGGTGGCTATGATCAGCTTTGAGGTAGTGAAGGTAACCATGTGCGGCTCATATTGCAGCATAGACGTGTATGTAGGGATACCTGAGCTAACCGATTTGAGCGGAAGGAGCATCTAATGCGAGGGTTGAAATTATTGAGTCTTGTGCTTCTGGGGGTATTGTTCCTTGTTTTGGCGCCGGCTACATATGCTGCCGGCTACGGCAACCCACAGGAGATCGGCCCATATCACAAATCCGCCTGGGAGAATGCCTGGGCCGATTACAACGGCGATGGCCATCTCGATTTCATCCAGGCACAAACTAACTCTCACACGGGTGGGAACCACAAGAATTCCCTTTACCTGGGTGATGGCTATGGTGGGTTCACCTGGCAGGAGCTTTCCTGGTCTCATCAAAGCTACAGCGTGGCGGCTGCTGATTTCGACAAAGACGGCGACAAAGATATCGCTGTCGGGAATTTCGATCAGAACTATTTGTATATTAATGACGGCAGCGGTAACTTCACCCGCGTGGCGGAATTCGGCAGCGGTAAAACGCTGAAAGTCGCCTGGGGAGACTGCAACGGAGATGGTTATCCCGATCTGGCAGTTGCTAATCGGGGGCCGAGCAACCACAGCGGTGAGCAGAACTACCTCTACGTTAACAACGGCAATGGCACGTTCACCCAGCACGCTGAATTCGGCAATGGTGCCACTTACAGTATCACCTGGGGCGATTTCGACGGCGACGGTGACCTGGACGCTGCGGTTGCGAACTACGGCCAGAACTACCTCTACATCAACGACGGGGCGTGCAATTTTACCCCGCGGGACGAGTTCGGCAACGACCACACGCTCGATATCGCCTGGGGTGACTTCGATGGCAATGGTGACTTAGACGCCGCCGTGATGAACGGCATCTGGCCAAGTGAAGGAAGTTATTCTACCGATATCCAGAACTACCTCTACGTTAACAACGGTGACGGCACGTTCACTCCAAGAAGCGAGTTCGGCACCAGGAACTCTGTGAGCGCTTCCTGGGGTGATGTGGATGGGGACGGCGACCTGGACCTGGCCGTTGCCAACGTCAAGGACACTCAGCCCAACACACTCTACATAAATAACAGTGGTACTTTCACAGAAGATACGACCGCTTTCCCCGGCAACTACTGGACGGCCCGCGGCGATTTCGTCGACATCGGCGGCAACGGCACGCTGGAGTATGCCATCAGCCAGTTCTGCGACGAGAGCGGCTGTCCGGCAGCTGTCTGGTGGAACGGCGCCATTGGCGACTATGTCTGGTATGACAGCAATAGCAATGGCATCCAGGACTCCGGTGAACACGGAAAGCAGGATGTCTCCGTCACGCTCCATCGGAGCGATGACTCTGTCGTGGCCACCCACTACACTGACAAAAAAGGACACTATCTTTTCGCAGACATACCCGCAGGGAGCTACTACCTGGTTTTCGGGAACCTGCCGTCGAACCACCACTTCACACCGGCAAATCAAGGAGGCGACGACTCGAAGGATTCCGATGCAGCGCAGGTGACCGGTCGTACCGCCGCTTTCTCCCTGGCTCAGGGCCAGCAGGACTATACCTGGGACGCTGGCATTAAGTGCAGTTCCTTGTTAGCTTCGGTTGGGGACTGGGTCTGGGATGATGTCAACCAAAATGGCATCCAGGATAGTGGAGAGGTTGGCATTCCCGGCGTGACGGTGGAACTTTACAAGTCCGACGATACCCTCGTAGCAACCACCACGACCGACGCCAATGGGGTGTATCACTTTTATAACTTACAGATGGATCACTACTACGTGAAATTCATCCTGCCTAATGGCTACATGTTTAGCCCGAAGGATCGAGGGAATGAGGCCAAGGACTCGGACGCCGATCCGGCTACCGGCAAAACTAATACGTTCTGCCTGTCAGGCGGATGCAATTGCAACAAAGAGGATGCCGGCATGTACCAGTTTTCTCCTGCGTCCCTGGGCGATTTTGTCTGGAACGACAGCAACGCCGACGGTATACAGGATGCAGGAGAATCCGGCATCTCCGGAGTGACTGTGGAGCTTTACAGCGGCGACAGTTGCTCCGGCAGCGCCGTCTCCTTGACGACGACGGACGGCAGCGGCAATTACAGCTTTAGCAACCTGACGCCGGGCACGTATTCGGTGAAGTTCGTGAAACCGAGCGGTTACGTGTTCAGCCCGCAGAACGCTGGTGCGGACGCCGTGGACAGCGACGCTGACACGACCAGCGGCTGCACGGGCGGCATCGCATTATCTAGTGGAGATAACACTACAACTTGGGACGCCGGCATGTACTCTGCTAATCAATGTATCCAGAGGGTAACGATTTATGCCACTCACACGGCGTGGGTTGATAGTCATTGTCCTAATACTAGCCACTATGACCAAAGCGAGCTCCACGTAAGAGCCAAGCCTGACGGGAAAGTAAGGCGTGCCTATGATTACTTTGACCTTTCCGCTCTCCCAGCAGGGGCGGTCCTTTCCGCACAACTGAAAATCGACCCTAATGGCGGCGAAGCTGGAATGATGGGGGCACACAGCACCGCTTGGGATGGGACTTCAATAACGTGGGATACTGCCCCGGGAGTTGACTCTCTGCTGGACTCGGAGTACTACGATGGCGGGACGGACACTCAATCCTTCAATGTTGCGTCGGCGGTTTCAGGACACCCGAACGATGTCAGTTTCGTGCTGAAATTTAATGATGAAAGTCCCTCCACTGAGGAACATGATGATCACACGAACCCACGTTTGGTGGTTACTTTGAACATATGTGCTGATCTGAGCATCACCAAGACGGACGCCCCTGATCCCGTGGTGGTTGGTAATCAGCTCACATACACGCTGGCAGTTGTCAATAACGGTCCCGCCGCTGCGCAGAACGTGGTGGTGATGGACACTGTTCCCAGCGAATTGCAGTCCCCGCAGTACTCCACAGACGGGGGAAGCAACTGGCACGCCTGGACCGGATCGCTTAGTCTCGGGTCGATGGCGGCCAGTGCTTCGCAAACTGTTTTGCTGCGGGGGACGGTGGATCCAACTACAACAGTCAGCAGTATATCGAACACAGCAACGGTTGAGTCTGACACTCAGGATTCGGACACGAGCAACAACAGTGATACGGAAGATACAACCGTGAACCGACTTGCGAGTATCGGTGACTTTGTCTGGCACGATGCAAATGCCAATGGCATCCAGGATGGTGGCGAGAGCGGCATCTCCGGCGTGACGGTGGCGCTTTACAGCGGCGATAGTTGTTCCGGCAGCCCGATGGCTTCCACCACCACGGGCGGTAGCGGGGACTACAGCTTCACGAACCTGACGCCGGGTACCTATTCGG
>WFQT01000172.1 GCA_015486895.1 Anaerolineae bacterium | reverse complement strand
TAGTGCCACCGGCGGATAGTGCGGCACTGGCGCAACGTATGTACTGGGTACTGACACATCCAGAAAAACGGGGGCAGATAGCCAGACGGGGCCGGGAGACGGTGCGACAGCATTTTACTATTGACGCCATTGCCGGGCAGTATGAAGCCATCTACACGCGGCTTTTAGGGACATTAACGTGAGAGAAATGCTTTTCTGCTCATCTTTGATCGGCTAAAGTGATCAATATGTGAAGACAGAATGATAATTAAACCATCTATTTTTGAAAATGTTTGTTGGTAATGCCCCAGACTGACTTGCGTAGAGTGGGCTGCGTCGTTATGCTGGTTATTTGCTTTCTAAATGAAGGAGAATTCTTGCGTGACAAAACGAAGATTGTTCATTTCAGCTGGACTTGTGGCGATCATTCTATTGCTGGGTGTATTTATCACTACACTGCAAACGAATGGGAGCGCCGTACAAGCAGATAGCGCCTTACCCGGCGCTTCGAATAGTAGTATGCCCGGGAATGGGCCCCAGCATATTCCTGTGGTGGAAGGAAGTAAAGGACGATTTCCCGGCATTTACGTTTGGGATGGTCCTTACAAAGGGTTACTGCCGTATGGTAATGAAAATCTGGGTACGACCTTCCCTATACGCGGTATGATTAGAGCGTTTAATTGGGGAGGGCATGGTGGTATCCAATGGGGCCCGGTCCAGGAACCCAATACCTACTCGTTTGGCAGTATTGATTCCTGGTTGAAAGAGATGTGTAATAGGTCCGGCGTTAAACCTGTCAACCGCAAGGCTGCATTTTATATCATGCCGTATGACTCCGGTGGGCGCATTCACATTCCAACTTACATGTACGATACTTCTAGTCCATGGTATGCCCAATACGGTAATGCTGAGGATGCTGTCGTCGAGATGACGAACGGAAAATTGCTACCGAAATACTGGACGGACTATTACCTCGAACAATACCGCGATTTTATCATTCGCATGTCGCAAAAATACCGCGATAAAAGTGATTGCATCGGCTTTATCGGCATTGGCACCGGCCGGGATGGCGAAACATGGCCGGTCAATCCGGGCACTGAGATTGCAGAGAAAAACGCTTTAATTGCCGCCGGCCTGACCAGCCAGAAATGGGTGCATTACGTCGAAGATGTCACTGATGTTTACGTGCAGGCCTTTACCGGCGACCCGCGTTATGGCGGTTGTGATGGAGGCCCTTGCATTCCTCTGATGTTGCAGGCGGCACCATATTTTCTCAACGCCAATGAGCGCAAGCAGGAAACGGATTATGCGGCCGCTTTGGGCGTGGGAGACTCGAATAACGGTTTATATCCCGATCAAGAAGGCGCGAATTTCCTGAGCGGCATTGGGCAATATGATCCCATTGACAATCATTGGCAAGATGCCCCCATGGCTTTCGAGACCTATGGGTATATGTTGAGTTGCTATAATCATAACGATCCGCGAGTTGCCAACACCCCTGACCGTTCGTCCTGGGGCACGTATTGGGCTATGCTCAACGGGTTAGATAAACACATCGACTATTTGCGCCCTTACGTCGATTTGTTGCTCAAACCCGCACCGGGTTCCAACCCGGCCGATTCATCGACCAAGCCATGGGATCCACCGTGCCAGTGGGGGTATTGCAACTACCCGGCTGGCCGCATTTTGAAGTACAACGTGGCTATTTTCGACTGGGCAAGCCAGTATTTGGGTGTCACGGAGGACACCACCCCCAGCGTTTGGGTGGCACTACGCGAACACCGGACACCCTGGTTTAATTGTGTTTTGCCTAAGGACAGGTTGAAGCAGGTAGATCACGGTGCCCTGATGGGTAATTTCAATTTCTGGCTCTACCAGGATGACAGCATTCCCGGCGGGCAAACGGTTCCGGAGACGAACGAATTAACAAACCAGGTTGGCGAAAATGTTGATCACATGAAGAACAATTTCAACCCATACAACCCTGACCTGCCTTACGTGAAAGAAGCGTGGTACATTCGGCGCACGGATGAAGGTTCCGGAAATCCGTACATGTTCTTCAATGTCGATGATGGCTATATTTACGGCGGGACGAACACGGTGACGGTCACGGTCACGTACATAGATATGTACACTGACACCTGGAGCCTGCAATACGACGCACGCGCCGGTCTGACGGACAGTAAAGTCATGACTGCCGCCGTCACGAGCATCGATGGTACACCCATGCCGCCAGGCACGATGTTCGTGCAGAAAGAGGGAACGAAAGCGGTGCGCACAGCGGTATTCGTATTGCACGATGCCCGGTTCCACAATTATTTCGGCGGGCGGGCTGATTTCCGGCTGAATTCAAATGGTGACGGCGATGAGTGGATACATATGGTGGATGTGCAACGCGGCGCACACATAGCCGAACCGACGCCGACGCCGACGCCTACGCCCACCATTACGCCGACCGCCACGCCATCGCCAACCGCCACGCCGACGACTGCCGCAGTGAACGGCACGGTTTGGGTGGACGAGAATGCCGATGGTTTGCGTCAAGCCGGCGAGCCGCCTTTGGCCGGGGCAGTCATGCAACTTTGGAACGGCGCTAAAACAACTATTGTGATGACGGATACTTCCGATGCCAGCGGTCAGTTCTCTCTGGTCAGTATCACACCGGGCGACTATGACTTAGTCGAAGCACCTCCCGCCGGGTATCAGCCGCTCTTCTTTGCGGAGATTCCCCTCACCGGATTGCAGGCGGGCCAGGTACTAACGATTGATTTTGCCAACAAACAATTGCCGACCCCGACGCCGACGACGACGCCTACACCAACGGTAACGCCGACGCCATTGCCGGCAACTATTACCGGCATCGCTTTTGACGATACTAACGGCAATGGTGCACGCGACAGCGGCGAAGCTGGCCTTGCCGAGGTCGTGGTTAAGCTTTATAAAAACAACAGCGGGGGAGGCGGATCAATCGACTTTATCGGTGAAACATCTACACTAGCCGACGGCACATTTCAGTTCTTAAGCCTGACCACAGGTTCTTACACATTAGCTGAAGTTCATCCGTATGGCTATCTGCCGTCCGGAGATGGCCTGTACACAACGACACTAACCAGCGGAGAAGTGGCCGGCGTGACGCTTGCCAACCAAGCTGCTACGCTGTTCTATGTGCCGGATGTTGTCCAGTGAGCATGGACATGTTTTCGCCAACCGAAAAGACGAGAAGCGTGTATGACGGATCGTTTTTCAATATGCTGCTTATACGACTTAGAGGAGGATTTTCGATGAAGAGGACAATAGCAACGATATTGTTCCTTTTAGCTTTCGCCTTATTGGCTGCGTTCAGCCCGGCTCACGCCGACGGAGCGTTACAACCGGCTTTGGGTGCTTGCGTGTTGCAGCAAAATGGGAATTGGTACAAATTACGGTACACATTTACAGTTCGAGGAACTGCGACTGCCGGCCAGTTGTTTGAGGGGCAATACCTCGGTGCGTGGCAAGCGCACGATCCGCAATACTTTTGGCATTATCGGGCGATCTTGCCGGAGATAGTCGCACAAAAAACCTGGACTTTCGACACGCCTTTTTGGGAGCGATTCAAACCGACCATGATCGGCTCTGTGGGAGGAAACAGTGCGGCGCTGTACAGTTTTGGCGCCATATCTTTACCTTACTGTGCGGGATACGAGCCGGACGGCGGGGTTGTCGCACACCCGCCCAGTAATATGACGCAAACGGACTCCCCCAAGATCTTAATGGGTGTCAACATCTGTACTGTTCAGGAAACAGGGAATTGGCATCAATTACGTTACACTTTCATTGAGCGCAACGAAACAAACAGAATTATTAGTCATGCTGTTTTCGATGCGAACCTTTATGCTGCTGATAACCAGGGCGGTGCACTGCGATCACGGAATATACATGTCAGCTTTCCCACATTGAACAACCATACATTTCGGCAATGGGAATATCAGAATCTTTACTGGTTCCGTGGTGATGGGACGGACACGGTTCCCGGCGATTATTATGTAACCCAGCCGGACGATCCACCTGGACAGCGAAAGATAGGTTGGGCAGAACAACGTACTTTTAACGAAATCCCGTTCTGCGTCGACAGCACCATGGCGACACAGGGACTGTCAACATTCCCGGTTTTCTTGCCAGTGATGTCCCTGTCTCAGTGAGCAAGGCGTTTGAAAAGCGATTTAATTAGTGATGGGTTGAGTAAGCTGCATTGGACGCCACGTATAGTGATCCGCAAGTGATCTAATGACCCTACGGCGTCCCAGCCTGTAGCTAAATCCCGTGAGAACAGAAAGGAACAAAGATGATAAAGAAGAAAAAATGGTTGCTTTTCACTTCCTTTTTCTCCGTAGTAGGCATGTTGCTCAGCGCTGCGATGCTTTTTGCGCCAGCCTCGGCGGAAGTTAAGGCACCGGCGGCACCGATAAGTGCGGAAAAACATCCTGGCATTTACATGGCGGGAGATTACAACAATGAGCCTCCCGGACCGTATGATTTGACGGGTGGGCTGCTCACCACAAATTGGGGGTATATCGAAAAACACAGCCACGATCCAGCTTCTTACGACTGGTCACATATCGACAATTACTTGGGTGAGGCCGGGGCAATGAGCAAGCTGGCTGGTTTGGCAGTTTCGACCTACAACGGCCGTCTCAGCGGCGGCGTAGTCAATGCGTTGCCGGATTTCATGTATGACCAAAGTTCTCCGAATTATGTGCCAGGTCTGGTCATTGATGCTGGTGCTTGTGATGGAACAACAAGAGGTTGTGTCAACGGCCGCTGGTTAATTCCGAAGTACTGGAATCCCGACTTCGAACACTATTATGATGATTTCATCCAGCGTTTGGGCGCCCGTTATCGAGATGACCCACGTGTCGAATGGATTGCCATTGGTGCAGGCCTCTATGGGGAAATCAATGCAGCCGATGGTATTGGTTTATCGGGCTCGGCGGCGAGGGACCACGTTTTCTTATTCAATGCGGGCTTGACGAGTGCTAAATGGGTGGCTTACGTAGACCATCTCATCGATACATATGTGAGTGCTTTCTCTGATCCTGTGACGCACGAGCTCAAGAAAGTAATTTTCGTGCAGTCGGCACCATATACTTTTTCGCCAACGGAACGCCGTGATATTGCAGCTTATGCAGCTAGCAAGGGCGTTGGCCTTTCTGTCAATGGGCTTTACGCCGATTCGCTTTTTGCTTCGGTACCCGATTCGGAAGGACATCCAACAATCGGCCTTTACGACCAACTTTATCAATATAACCAGTACGGGCAAGATCACCGCAGGATGCCGGTATCGGTGCCTGTCGCTTTCGAAACGTACAACTACATGGTGGGTTGTGAGGGCACAAGCCAAGTCTATTGGGCGATTCTAAGCGGCTTAGCCAAACATGTCGATTATTTGCGGTTGAATATCGATCTCTTCATCGAACCTCGCAAGGATAATGAGGGTAATCCTATCTGGGAGCCTCCATACGTTCGCGACAAAACCGATAACATTGCCATCTTCAGTTGGGCAAAAAACTACATTGGCAGAAGCTTAGAGCCGGGCAATTTACCGCCTTCCGTTTTTGTGGCCTTACGTGAGCATCGGGGACCGTGGATTACCTGTAAAGGGGGCGGTCCCCAGGATGGGCAGCGCCAAAAAACGTACTATCCTGAATACGGCGATTTCGAATATTGGCTTTATCACCTTCGTAATGTGCCGGGCGGGCGTGATGTGCCGGAAACGCGGGACATCACCGTCGATTTCTTGGGCAACCCTTATGATCCAACTAACTTCAACGATAATCCCTATAATCCCGGCTTGCCCAGGACGAAGGAAAGTTGGGTAACCCGGCGCACTGATGAAGGAACCGGTAATCCGTACATGTTTTTCGATATTGATGATCGTTATCTTTACGATATCAAAGGCGCTTTCCCGGTCACTGTTACCGTTACGTATTTGGATGACAACGGTGACACCTGGGCGTTGTATTATGATTCGACCAGCGGAGTAAAAGCAGCCACACCGGTGGGCGGCACGCATCCGTACGTGCAAAACGACGATCCAGCGCCGGCCGGCATGGGCGGCGGCAGTTGGAAGAAAGTACAATTCGTGT
>WFQT01000171.1 GCA_015486895.1 Anaerolineae bacterium | reverse complement strand
GCTCTGGAGCCCTGCGGGCTGAAGGACGGCCTCCGCCGTCCCACTGCTCCACTCGAGGCTATTTTCATCAGACTACACTTGACTTAATAGTAGGCATCCGCTGTCGTCTTGGGGTTCCTTGAATACGTGTTGGGCATGATTTTGTCGTGTTGGGCAATTTGTGGTAGTCTTTGCACTTAAGTTTCCAATTCATATCTCAAACTGGAGTCTGGCGGAAATCCATCTTGTGGTTCAACAAGGCAATTCCGACCAGAGGTTACACTGATTTTCGGCCTGTTTGTATCTGCTTCGAAAGTGGGACGCAGATAACGATGATACACGCAGATTGCTGCTGATTCGCATTGGTGGCGTGCAAACACTTGTGACAACTTCTCAACAACCTGGGGTAATGCCGTTTTAAGTCGCTGATAGCCCCCGAGGGGTTGCTTTGCGAAATTCGGGGCTCTGGGGCCTGCGGTCAGTCCCCACCCGGCCTCCCCGGATTTTGGGAGAGGGAAACGGCCTGTGCTGACCAGATTTGTCCCCGTAGGGGGACGGCTTGCGGCACGTCTTGAGCCCGAAATCTATTCGGAGGGCGAGGGAAGGTCCCTAAACATTGAGATGATCCTGATTTTCTCCTTGTGTTAATCTGCGGCAAAACAAAAAGATGCCGTTGCCCAGTCTCAAATTCTTGGGATAGGAGAGTGTTTTTGAGCCGTTGTCGTCAACGTATAAGCATTGTTACCTGGCTTATAGGTTTCGCCTTAGCTTTGGACTTGGTGCTCCGCTTGCCCACGTGGAACTGGCAACGGAACTTCTTTGGCACTCCCTTGCTCTTGACGCTGGATCATTCATTGCTTTTGCTGGTTTTGCTGGTGCTTCTGGTAGGGAGTGGTGCTCGTTGGGTGGTGGACGGTGTTAATCCAACAGGGCAACGGTTACCCCTGGCCTGGGCACTTCCGGTGGCGTGGGGTGCCATCGCTTTGTTGGCTTTGCAGCAGGCTCATGATGTCTTGCAATGGACGGTGGGGTTGCTACTCAGTCTGGCGATCATGGCAACCATTTTAGAATCACTTTGTTTGGTGACTAAACCCGGCCATGAAGGCTATCTCCTGGCTCGTTTCATCCTCTCGGCGGCCATGTATTTAGCTGCGGGCATTCTTTTCCTCTTTATCTACGCCACTCGAGTTCGCAGCTTGCTTTCCGCAACACTGGTATCGCTCATTAGCTTTCTCCTGGTCATCGAGCTTTTGCGCAATGCCCTCTCGCAGCGTTGGAATATTCTCTTCGTTGCTTTTGTTGACGGACTGGTCATGGGGGAAGTAACCTGGCTCTTCAATCACTTGGCGTTGCAGCCAGTGCAGGCGGCGTTGTTGCTATTGCTGGTGTTCTATCTGGTCGGCAGCATCTCTTTCCACTTAGCCAATCGCGACTTTTTCCGCCGACTGGCTTGGGAGTACCTGGCGGTGGCTGTGGTTGCTTTGTTGATCATCTTCTGGCGAGTCCCTTGAAGGAGGTTTCATTGGCGTCTATATTGATCACGGGGGGAGCCGGATTTATCGGCTCGCACTTAGCAGAGGCATTCTTGGCCAGGGGGGACCAGGTCGCTGTTATTGATGACCTTTCCACTGGCCGCTTTGAGAACATTGCGCACTTGACCAACCATCCTGCTTTCCGTTTTGCTATTGCTGACATCAGAGACCGCATTGTCCTTGATCGCTTAGCCAGCGAGGCGGATGTCATTGTGCACTTGGCGGCTGCAGTGGGGGTGAAATTGGTGGTGGAAAAGCCTGTTCACACCATCACGGTGAATGTGATGGGTACCGAGGCAGTTTTGGAGGCAGCGCTGCGTTATCGCTGTCGAGTGCTTATTACCAGCACCTCGGAGGTGTATGGTAAAGGAATTGGGGTGCCTTTCCGCGAAGAGGATGATGTGGTGTTGGGTCCGACCAGCAAAAGCCGCTGGAGCTACGCGGCCAGTAAAATGGTGGATGAGTTCCTCGGCTTGGCCTACTGGCGAGAATATGGTTTGCCGGTGGTACCTTTCCGGCTTTTCAACACAGTAGGCCCCAGACAGACTGGTCGCTATGGTATGGTGATTCCGCGTTTCGTAGCCCAAGCCGTTTTGCAACGTCCGATTACTGTTTATGGCGATGGCTCTCAACAACGCTGTTTCTGCGATGTTAGCGATGTAGTGCGGGCGGTGGTTGGCCTGGCTGATCACTTGGATGCACCGGGGCAGGTGTACAATGTGGGTAGCCAGGAAGAAATAAGCATATTGGATTTAGCGGAACGGGTAAAGCACCTGACTGGTTCGTCTTCGACTATCCAGTTTGTTCCTTACGACCAGGCCTATGCGCCGGGCTTTGAAGACATGCGCCGCCGTGTGCCCGATATAAGTCGCGTCCAGGCTCTGCTGGGGTGGCAGCCTCGCCTCTCTCTCGATGAGATCCTCTTGAACGTATATCAATACATCGTAGAAAAAGACCTTGCGGCAACTTTTCTCACTTAACATGGCTTTGGAGGAAAGGGGGTGAAACTGCATTAGCTTGTCCCTATTCTCTGCGTCCACTTGTCTGCTAGGTGTCGGAGGTGAAACGATGAGAGCATTCTTGATCTTCGTACTGGTTGTTGGCAACCTTGTCTTTAGCGTTTTGGCTAATATTGGCTTCAAGATATCTGCTTTTGGCAGTTGGCGCAACTTTCTCACCTGGCAAATTATGGGCAATCTCAGCGGCCTCGCTGGTGTGCTTACTTTCACAGGTTTGCTTCGCTTGTGGCCTCTCCATGTGGCTTATCCCATCACTACGGGATTAGGCGTCATTGGCGTTGAAGTTTTCGCTGCTAAGCTTCTTTTCAAAGAGCAGATTGGGATGTTTCAGTGGTTGGGAGGCTTGTTGATTGCTGTCGGCATCATCTTAATTGGCGTCGAGCGATAACGCAATGCGGTTCGCTGTCCGGCGATTCGACGCCTTGTTGCGCCAGGCTTTCGGCGTTTTCGAGTTCACCGATCGTGCGGAGGGGTTGTTGCGACTCCAATGGGGCCAGGCGCCGCGGCGATTCTGTCTTTCCGATGGCACCTGCGCTTCTCGGCACGATGCCATTCTGATGCTTCACATCTGGAATGAACATATTCCTGCTATGGGCCCCGGTGGACCTGATTTCCTTTGGGCGAGGAAGTTGCTGCGCCAACTGACAGTTTCCATGCAAGACTTGGCAGCCTGGCTGTGCCATGAACCTCGCTGTGCCGATATCAATATATTGTGCGGCGACACGGTGCTGATACCCCTGTTCGGTGCCAGTCGCGGCCAAAGGCTTCTTCTACACTTGGGCTTTGACCTGGTTCCTGTACCTGTCTCTCCTTGGGGGCGTTTCGGCGAGTTTTGGGAGAATCTCTATACTTGGGCACTAATGTGGGCTTATAACCCTGCTTCACTGCGGAGAAAGCGTTTGGTCGAGTTGCGCCGAGCTTGGCTTTGTATTTCCCGGCAACGGTTATTGGACCTCTATGGCTTGGACACGACCAACAGCGCGCCGGCCAAGTTCAGTCGCGCTTTGATGTAGACTAGTGGTGGTGCGCAGTAGAGTGGATACCATGGCCGGGGAGCCCGTTGTTCGCAGATGTTTGCGGTACCTAATGCCGGCGGTATCTGCCCATGAGCTCTGCCTGGCCCAGAATGTGCCCGCTCATGGCTCGCAACAGGGTAGATTTTTTCGCTCCTGGTTGCAGGTTCAGAATTGTATCCAGGGCGTAAAGTCGGAAGAAATAACGGTGGGTGCCACTTGGCGGGCAGGGGCCGCCGTAGCCGTATCGTCGCCAACTGTTTTTGCCCTGTTGACTGCCGTCTGGCAGGGTGGCCGCGGCAGAGATTGACTCCGGCAGTGACGCTGTCGTTGCAGGGATGTTGTACAGCACCCAATGCGTCCATGTGCCCACAGGAGCGTCCGGGTCATCGGCAATGAGAGCGAAGCTCACACTGTCCGCCGGGGGATTTTCCCACACTAACGGTGGTGAGATATCTTTGCCCTGGCAGCTATAACGCCTGGGAATGTCCTCGCCATCTTTGAAAGCAGAACTGGTTAATGTAAAAGTCATGGTTGTACCTCCTGTTGTGACTGGGGTGGCGGCACTTGTCCCCACGGATGGTGCTATTGGGAAATGGGCACCGCATCCAGCTAAAAGTGCTAAAAACAGTAGCAGGAAAACCTCACGAGTATGGTTTCGCATCGCTATATCTGTGCCTGTCCTTTATAGTATTACCCAGCAGAAATTACGTCAACCGCGAAGATTTTTCTGCTCAGCCAGACCTTTTTGTGGAACGTCATAGGACACAGATTAACGCGGATGCATACTGATCTTATTGTTTTTCTGTGCTTAGCTGTGAAAATCTGTGTCCTATTTCTATCCCCTGGGATAGGCTGTTCCGAAAATAGGACGCTGATGACGCAGATGAACGCTGATTTCCGCAGACTCCTAAGAAATCATCTGCGTCAATCTGTAAGATCAGCGCAATCAGCGTTCTTGTTTTCGTCGTTATGTGGTGTGCAACCGCTCATGGCGATTGCTTGCTTTACATTAGTTGCGGCTTGCTGCACTATGCTGTGTCCTCGGTAAACTTGTAGTCCAGTAAGTAAGAAAATGGCGGTTGTGGCTGTTGAATGTTGCCGTGGTAGCGGAGGATGGCTGCGTCTTTTGGCAGCGCGATCTTGCCGTTTTGCACCCTTGCTTCCTGGTCGTGCAGTAAATCCTGGTAGTAGCCATCCGGCAAATGTACCGTTGTGGTGCCGGTAGCTGCCTGGACGTTGAAGATGCCGTAGAGGCCTCCGGGTGGATAACTCCACGCGGTTTGCAATGCGGGGCTGCTTTCTAAGGGGATGAATTGGCCTTCGCATTGAGCCGGATCTTTCTTGAGCTGAGATAGTTTGGTGATGAACGGCTGCAAGGCATAGTTGCCCCACTCGATTTTGTCAACGTCAAATAGGGAGGGGCGGTGTGTGGCGCCAGATTCCTGCCCGCTATAGATGAGGAATGCGCCTTTGTTGAAAGCCTGGAAAGCAGTCCAGGCCAGTGCCTGGGCTCGGCTTGGCGCTAATTTCATGATGCGCGGTTGGTCGTGGTTTTCTACGCAGCGCATTTTGGCGGCGTTTGCCGGGTAAATGCTCTCCTGGAAGCGGAGCATTTCTACGTAACGCGCGACCGGCGTTTTACAACGCACCGTGGCTTGCCATAATGGCCAAATGTCATAGTCGTAAGTGAGGTCAAAGGCACGGTAAATCTCGCCGTCACTGAGGGTAGGTAAGCCGGCTGCTCGTCGTTGGGCGACCCAGCCGGCGTGTACTGATTCTGCCAACCAGATGACACCTGGCTTGACCTGTTCTACCCCTTGCCGGGCTTGCAGCCAAAAATTTAAGGGTAGCAATGAGGCAACATCGCACCGGAATCCATCCACGCCTGAGACGGCCCACATTTTCAAAGTATCAATCAGGTAATCGCTTAGGGCCGGGTTAGGATGTTTCAAGTCGATGACATCGCTCCATTCTGGCACTGTGGAGACTGGTTCACCGGCGGTATTTTGGTGAAACCATTCTGGGTGCTCGCGCACCAATGCGGAATCGTAGGATGTGTGATTGTAGACTACGTCAATCATCACCTTGAGGCCCAATTGGTGCGCTCGCTGGATAAGCCGTCTAAAATCCTCTTTGTCGCCGTATTCCGGATTGATAGCTCGGTAGTCGGCGATGGAGTATGGACAACCGAGCGTGCCTTTTTTTCGGTGTTGACCGATGGGGTGAATAGGCATAAACCAGATGATGTCTACACCCATAGCCTGAATGCGAGGCAGGTCGTCTTCCACGTCGGCGAACGTGCCGTGAGGCCCGTGGTTGCGAACGTATATTTCGTAGAGAACTAAATTCTTTGTTGGTATCGCGCCCATTTGCTCTCTTTCTCAAGTTTTTCTGGAGTCTGGCGAAAATGACGTTTTAGGCTCGACCAGGCTATCTTTACCACAAATTACACGGATTACGTGGATTAAAACCACAGAAACAAAATCTGCAAAATCTGTGGTTGGCAAATCAGGAACCACAGATTGCACGGATTAGCACAGATTTTTCCTATTACAACAATGCGGGAAATTACAATAACTGCCGCCCTGTGTTGCTCTGCAATTAAAACCAAAAACGCCAATGCTCAGTTCCCATTATATCCCAATTGACATTGTCTGCACCACCTCCGCTGTATTGATCGTTTTTTCCCTGCTTACCCCTAACCTGGCCAAGCCAGAACCAAAAACCCAAACGCAAAGTCGCGAAAAAGCAAAGTCGCAAAGTCTCTTATTTTTCTCTCTGTGTGATCGTACGGCTCCAATCCTATCTTGGTCTAGTCGCCCCAGTCTGTTTGTCTATTTATTTTTTCTTTGCGTCTTAATGACCATTGCGAACCTGCGTTAAATTTTCGTCCAGTGTACAAGAATTTCACTGGTAAGGTACTAACTGGCGAGAACATACCGGTATCAGTTACAATGGTATTAGCACCAAATAGCACTACTATCCTGAAGACATGCTGTTTCCAGTTGGCAAAGGAGAAAACAAATATAGATGGCTGAAGCTTTTCAACCCTTGATTTCCCTGACTACTGATTTTGGATTGGCTGATGGCTATGTGGCGGCCATGAAAGGAGTCATCCTGGGAATACTCCCTACGGCTTGCATTGTGGACATCAGCCATGAGATCACGCCGTTTAACGTTTACGAAGGTGCTTATGTGCTGGACTCGGCCGTACCCTATTTCCCGGATAACGCCGTGCACGTGGTGGTCATTGACCCCGGCGTAGGTTCTACCCGTCATCCCATTGCTGTCAAGACCAACCATGGCCTTCTCGTGGGGCCGGATAACGGCGTGTTGGCCCCGCTGATGGAACATTTGCAGGTACAACAGTTGGTAAGGCTGGATAATCCGGACTACTGGCTGTCCCCTGTTAGTGAGACTTTTCATGGGCGCGACATCTTTGCTCCCGTTGGTGCTTATCTGGCCCGCGGCGTGCCCTTTTCCTCGATAGGAACACAGCAAGAAACGTGGCAACCTCTTCCCGGTTGGAAGCCCAGCGGCGAGAAGGGGAAATCATCGGCATGGTGCTTCATATTGACCGCTTCGGCAACATCATTACCAACATTCCGGCCAGCGCAGTAACAGATGCCCGACATACTATCAGCGTCAGGGTAGGCGGACAGGTCCTGCACGGCGTGCAAAACTACTATGGGAATGTGCATCCAGGCGAGCCCTTAGCTCTCATCGGCAGCCAGGGAACCGTGGAAATTTCTATTCGGGAGGGGAACGCTGCTGCCGCTTGGGACGTCCATGTAGGGAACCAAGTCGGAGTTGATTTCCATACGGCGACAATGGGTAAACAAGCAACAGATTAGGAGAGTGGGAGCTGTGAGCCGATTCATTATTGAAGGAAAACACCCCCTGAACGGCGATGTGACTATCAGCGGCAACAAGAACGCTGCCCTGCCAATTATTGCCGCGACTTTACTGACCGATGAGCCGGTCACGATTCACAATGTGCCCCGCATTGGTGATATCTATACACTACTATCGATTATTGGCGACTTGGGCGTGGAATACACCTGGATCGGCCCTAATTCGCTGTGGGTGCAAGCAAAGGAAATTCGCAAAACGACGTTGGATCCTCAACTCTGCGAGGTCATTCGCGCTTCAATCTTGCTGGCCGGGCCAATGTTGGCTCGTATCGGCAAAGTCGATATCTTCCCCCCGGGCGGCGATGTCATCGGCCGCCGGCGTTTAGACACTCATTTCCTCGCCTTTGAGGCATTGGGCGCTACCGTTACCTATCATCGTTACTTCCGCTTGCACCGGGAAAAGCTGCACGGTAGTGACATTTTGTTGGATGAAGCCAGTGTCACGGCAACAGAGAATGCCATCATGGCAGCCGTTATAGCTGAAGGGACTACGACCATTCGTAATGCTGCTTCCGAGCCCCATGTCCAAGACTTGTGCCGTTTTCTCAACAGTTTGGGCGCAAAAATTCGCGGCATCGGCAGCAATCAGATTGTCATCGAAGGCGTGGCTGCACTGCACGGTGGCCAGGTAACTATTGGGTCGGACCTATTAGAGGTAGGCAGCTTCATTGGATTAGGTGCTGTCACCGCCGGGGAAATTCGCATTCACGGCGCTCGCAAAAGCGAAGTGGAAATGGCAAATTTCGTCTTCCAGAATCGGCTCGGCATTCGCTTGCGCTGGGATGACGACATACTGGTGATTCCTGATGATCAAGACTTACATGTGATCTCGGATATCGGTGACGCGGTGCCAAAGATTGATGACGCACCCTGGCCTATGTTCCCTGCCGACTTGATGAGCATTGCTTTAGTCATGGCAACGCAAGCAGATGGTATTATTCTCATCCACGAGAAAATGTTTGAGAGCCGTCTCTATTTCGTGGACAAGCTTATCAGCATGGGGGCGCGTATTATCCTTTGCGATCCCCACCGAGCTGTAGTCAGCGGGCCAACGAAACTGCACGGACAGCATCTCACCAGCCCGGACATCCGAGCCGGCATGGCGTTGCTCATCGCCGCTATCACGGCTGATGGCGAAAGCCGCATTGACAATATTGAGCAGATTGACCGGGGCTACCAAGCCATCGACGAAAAATTACGCCGATTAGGCGCTGTGATCCGCCGAGAATAACGGTTGGTATAATCCCATTCATCGTTTTCGGCGACTGGAAGTTGCAGCAACACTTACAAAGTCGCTCTCTGGCGACTGAATTCCAACCTGCGCAGGCAGGTTTTGTAGTGGTTGCCACATGCTCTCGCCTGTTACCGCCAGCCCTCTATAGCGGCTACTCCTTCTTCCCTCGCCCATAGTTGGGAGAGGGGAGGAATGTCGAACGTAATGAGATAGGAAAGGGGAAGGCTAAATGAACAGCCAAACCTGCACCACCCCAAGTAATTGAGAAGATACTTCCTTCGGAGGTGAGAATCAGATCGCTGGTAAGTAGTCTTGGTAGTGACAAGTGGTACAACAAAAAACGGACCGAGAGAAAAACTACCCGGTCCGTTTTCTTGCCATAGTTTTGGTAATGAACTGGAGTCTGGCGAAAATGACGTTTTAGTCTCGCTCAGGCCATCTTCACCACAGATTGCACAGATTAACACGGATTTTTCCCTTGCTTTTCGACCCAAATCTGTGCAATTCTGTGGCTAAAATAAAAACGCCAGAGTCCAGTAATGAAGAATCGGCTTTAGCTGTTCCTGGCCATATTGCGCAGTACCGTGTGCAAAATACCACCGTTACGCCAGTAGTTCACCTCTACCGGCGTGTCCAGGCGGCTGGTAACCGTGAATACTTTCTCACTGCCGTCTTCTCCATGCGCTCGGACCGTCAGTTGCTGTCCAGGCTGCATTTCCTCGTTGATGCCCTCGATGTCGAACAGTTCATGGCCGGTGAGGCCCAGCGATTGCCAGCTTTCCCCCGCCTGGAATTGCAATGGCAGGACGCCCATCCCCACCAGGTTGCTGCGGTGGATGCGCTCGTAGCTCTCAGCGATGACCGCCTGGATGCCGAGCAAGTAGGTGCCCTTAGCTGCCCAGTCGCGTGAGCTACCGGTACCATACTCTTTCCCAGCCAAGATGATCAACGACGTACCACCTTCGATGTAACGCATAGCCGCATCATACATGCTCATAGTCTCGCCCGTAGGCAGGTAAATTGTAATGCCGCCCTCAGTACCCGGTAGAAGTAAGTTCTTCAAGCGGATATTAGCGAAGGTGCCTCGCATCATTACTTCATGGTTGCCGCGACGGGAACCGTAAGTGTTGAAATCCTCCGGTTTAACGCCGTGTTCCATTAAATACCGAGCTGCCGGGCTGTCCAGCGCAATGGGGCCGGCAGGGGAAATATGATCGGTGGTAATGCTATCCCCAAACAAGCCAAGTACTCTAGCACCCTTGAAGGTGGGCAATGGTGGCAATTCGGTGGTCATTTTGGTGAAGAACGGCGGTTCCTGGATGTAAGTAGATTCTGAATTCCAAGAATACAGATCACCTTCCGGTACTTCTAAGCCTTGCCACAGTTCGCTACCTTGGAAGACATTGCCATATTGGCTCTCGAACATCTCCGGCTTCAGCGATTCATTGATCACGACACGGATCTCGTCTAATGTCGGCCAGATTTCTTGTAGATAAACTGGCTTGTCGTTGGGATCGTAGCCCACTGGCTCTGTACTCAGGTCAATGTCTACCGTTCCGGCCAAGGCATAGGCTACTACCAGCGGGGGCGAAGCTAAGTAGTTAGCTTGCGTAAGCGGGTTCACCCGGCCTTCAAAGTTACGATTACCGCTTAAGACAGCCGCTGCGATGAGGTTGTTTTCCTTAATGGCGCTGGCGACTGGCTCTGGCAAGGGGCCGCTGTTGCCGATGCAAGTGGTGCAGCCGTAGCCTACGATATGGTAACGTAAAGCTTCCAGGTAAGGC
>WFQT01000170.1 GCA_015486895.1 Anaerolineae bacterium | reverse complement strand
GCGGACGAAAAGCTTTCGTCCGCTCCTCTTGTGTAGACGAACGAACTAAATCAATGCCAATTCAAGTTGTTAAGCTTACTTAGCCAAAGTATAAACTTTAGCCGTCGACTGCATTCCAGCAGCGTCCGAAATACCGCCTAATACCTTATAGTACGGCAATTCGACATTCTTGCTGATGAGATCGATAGACTGGCGGTAGAAAAGCGGAATGTACGGACGTTGTCCGGCCAATACACTTTGCATTTCCAAGGCCTCTTCTTTCGCCTTCAAAACATCAGTCTCAGCCAAGAAAGTGTCGCATAAAGCATTATACTTCGGGTCATTCATGCCTGGCGTGTTGTAGCCCTGCAATTCACCGCCTACGATCTCACCATTTTTACCGGCGAAGAAATCACAGAGGTAATCCGGGTAAATGGTCAGGCTCCAGCCTAAAATGTACATATCGAAAGACGCCTTGATAAACACCGGTCCCAGGATGGCATTGAAGCCCGTTAACTCGGATTTGGCCGGCATGCCCAGTTGGCGCATCCACTCAGAAATCCACTGGTTGAATGTAGCACGCTGTGGGTCATAGGAAGGGCCAGGACCAAGGATGGTAATCTGGGGGCAAGGCTTGCCGTCAGGCATCTTCAGGCCTACGCCGGGATCCACATCTTTTGTCTTGTCGTTCCAAGCCGGTTCCTTCTCCCATGTCCAGCCAGCATCCTTCAAAACCTTGACAGCCGCTTTCACGCGGTCATCACGGGACATGCCCACATACGGCGTCTTGATTTTGCTGTTGTACCAGGCTGCGTTTCCGGGTGGCACGACAGAGTAAGCAGGAATTACCGTCCCCTGCAAAATCTTGTTGGCGACAAATTCCTTATCCAGAATAATGTCGATGGCTTTGCGGAAAGCGGGATCAGAGAAAGGTGCCTTGCGCATATTGAATGCCAGATAGAAAAGGCCATTATCCGGATTCGTGTACATATCCACGTTGCCGCCCTTTTGTGCTTTTTCCACCAAGCCATGGGCCACACTCAACGGATTCAAAACGTAATCCACATTGCCACTGCCCAAAGCCAAAAAGGCAGCATCTTGAGAACCGTAATGGGAAAGAATTACGTTAGAGGCATACGGACCATCTTTGTAATCCAATGTAACTTTGCCGGTACCCTTGCCGTAATACTGCAATGTAGTTCCGTCAGCCAACTTTTCTTCCCAGGTGCCATCGGCGTATTCTTTGACCTCGGAACCTTTGAAGTAGTAATTCTTGCTGGCTGTGCGCTGTACGAAAGCACCAGGCTCATACTTATCAGTAATAAAAGCACCGCCTGCAACCGCACCAAGGGCTTTGGCACCATATAAGGTCTTGCGGGCATTCTGATACGCCTCATCATAAGCCTTCTGGGCATCACAAAGCTTCTTGTCGCTTTCCTTCAAATTCTTAGCCTTGCAATCCAGGCCTTTCGGAAGCTCCGGTTTTTTCAGGTCTTTGATGAAAGCACGAGCTTTCGCAACCGTATCCTTCCAATAATGCTCCGGCAAAATAGGTCCCATTGCAGCTTCATACTGCCACGCTGCCAGGCCAGGCTTTGTCTTGAAGTAGAACTTCACGGTGTAATCATTGACGGCCTCAACATGATCGATGGCATCCGGTCGGTAAATGGCAGCCCAGTTGCCGCCCAGAACTAGATCCAATGACGTATTCACAGTGAAAGCGACATCTTTGGCCGTGATCGGTTGTCCATCACTCCACTTGGCGTCCTTGACCATTGGCACAGTAACAACCCATAATTTACCTTCCTGCTTCGGCGCCGGCGGCATATCCGCGGCCAAAGAAGGCACGAAATCAAAACGCTGATCCGACAACGTGTAAAGCGAAGGTGCCTGCCCGCTCAACACATAGTCTGTCCAGACTGAGTTATCCGGGCCTAAATAGCTCCAGTAGTTCATGGTCTTCGGTTCCTCGAAGATGCCAATGCGATATACTTTACTAAGAACCTTCTTAGGAGCTTGTGGCGTTGCCACAACGACTTTTGTGACCTCTTTTGTGACAACTTGCTTCACTTCTTTGGTAACAATTTGTTTAACTTCCTTTGTTACCACAACTGTCTTCGGCGCACAGGCTGCCAAGACCATAGACAAAATGATCAACATGGCCAGCCCAACAGTAGTCCAACGCTTCATGGCTTATTCTCCTCCCACATGAAAAACCTCTTTGTTACGACCTCTGTCTTCACAACGGCAACTGACAACCAACTCACCGATAGCAACAATCGTAGCCTGAGCATCCCTCCTTTCCCTCATGCGGACAAAACCAACAAAATGACCAACGAAACTGCACTGTTAATGGGTGTGTTTCATTAGCTATAGCCGTAATGGCTGAGTCACTAGTGTTCCGAGACTCATAGTAGAAACGAGGAACGATCTTTCTATCTCGGTCTGGAAACACTCCGCTTTTGATTTATAACACGCTGACCTGAAAATGTCAAGAACCAGAAAGTACCCCGGCAATGTCAATAATGAACTTCCCGGCCCATGACAAGCAATGACAAGGAAATAACACGACCAGAGGACACCAACGTCTTCCGGTCCAGGTGTTGCCAATCATCCATCGGCACATGTGACAATGCCGTGTAGTGTTCCCAATACAAGCTTGCCTGCGGCATTTCGCCGCCAGTTCCACCTTTGCCACTCCAAATGACGCCTAAATCTAACGGCACATCCTCTCGATGTAAAGAGGTCCCAGTGCTACGCGCCGTGCGCTCCAAGAGTTGCAACAGGTGCAAATTCCCCCCCACCGACGCCACCATGGCATGACCATTGCCTCCTCCAACGCCGCGCCAGGACAAAGCCGCCTCGGGGTGGAAGGAAGACGCAAAGCCGAATTTAGCACCCAGGAAAGTTTTCACGTCTGGCCGCCGCCGGGGAGTCTGACCATAATCTACGCCCTCGTTAACGTAAGCTACGAAAAGCATCGTCTTCTTGGGCTGGTAGCCCGTTTCCCTCCAAGAACGCAGTAATTCCAACATGGTGGCCACCCCACTGGCATTGTCATTGGCGCCGGGAATCAAATTTCCCTGTACGTCCTGCCCCACGCCATCGTAAGGCGTTAACAGCAACAGAAGTTGGTCGTCCAACTGGTCGCTCTCACCCGGCCAGTACCCCAATACATGTTTCACCGGCACTTTGCGATGAATCTTGCCGTGGATACTGCCGGAAATATTCACGGGCACACGCCACATGGCCACCTCATCAGGGCCTAAACGATGTTCCTCACGCTGTAAGCTGGCCAGAGTCACACCCGCCTGACGCAAAATACGGTCGGCGGCCGCCGCGGAAATGTAGAACACAGGCGCACCGCTAACCGGCTGGTTTTTATCGATGTCATGAGTATAGGCAGAACGGACAAACCGACGCTGCAGCAACAGCGGGTCATCAGTAACCATCAAAGTCCCCTGATGTACCGCACCAACCCAGGCAGATGGTGGAAGGGGGTGCAACAACATGACAACGCCCCCCGGCACCTGAACCTTCCCCAATGCGGGTACAGTGGGCAGAGCCCCCAACCGCCCTTTCTGGGAAGAGAGCCTCCCTGTACCAACCACTGTCAGGGGGCCAGAACATTTACCACGATTCAAAACAAGCGTCTGGGCATCCACGAAATCCCGCCGATATACCAGCGGCTCACCATCAACAGCCAAAGTAGGCACATCCGTCAACTGGAAGAAGTCGCGTTTAACCGTCAGGAAGTAACCCCCATGACTACCGGCCGGTTGCAACCCCTCAGCCTTAAACTGATCGGCAATGTAAGCGGCAGCCCGGTCTAAGCCAGCAGAACCAATGACTCTCCCTTCCATTTCCGGGGAACTTAACGTCTTGATATCCAGCAGTGCCCTTTCTGCATTAAACGCTTTAGCCTGGCGCTGATAAAAAGCGGCCAAGCCACTGTTTTGTTGTACCCAGTTCACTAACAATAATAACAATACTAACGCCGTCACGGTATAACGGTTGAACAGACGGGTAATATCGAGACCGATCTCCTGGATGAGTGTGCGCAAGCCCTCAGCGAACAGATTAAAAGCCAGAATGGCCACAAAGAATGCGAGCGCTGGGTAAAATGCCGTCCAGGGATAACTACGGGCAAATGGGCGCACATTGCTCAGCAAAGCTCCCCACTCTGGGATGTCGGAATAGTGATAAAAAGTCCCGATGTAAACCTCGGAAAAAGCACCGCCGCCGATAAAAATATCTAGAAACCCCAATTCCCCCAGAAGCATCAACACGGCGCCTGTTTCCAAAGCGCTCATAGCAAGCAAAGACGGAAGCAAATTAGGCAAAATGTGATGCAATACAAGGCCGCTCAACCGATTGCCAACAGCACGGGCACTTTCCATAAAGAGATTTCCCCGTAAGCGCATGACCTCGCCACGCACATACTGGACAATCTCCCCCCAGCCGACAAAAGAAAGACCAACAACAAATACCCAGATCCCTTGCTGTATGCCTAATGCCAAAATCATGATCATAGCAAAAATAAGGGCAGGCAGGGAAGCAACGATATCTGCTAGCCCCTGGATAGCCCGGTCGAAACGGCTACCAGCAGTCCAGCCGGCCAAAGCACCAAACAGGAAACCGATCAGCATCCGAGCTAATACAGCAAATAACACCACGGTAAAGGTCTGTCGCACGCCGCCGAGCAGCAAGCTCAGCATATCACGGCCTAAAACATCGCTTCCAAGAGGATATTTAGCGGAAGGAGGGAAAGGCGGCACTGAGAACTTGCCCCCCCTAATGGTCAAGCCGTGGGTCGTGTACGGATTGTAAGGCGCTAACGAAGCCCCCCAGAAATACAAAACAGTCAGTAACAAGACCAACAAGGCCCCTAACAAGAATGGCCAGTTGCCCACAGTGGCCCGTAACCACGTCCGCCGGCGATAAGAGCGCAAGGAAGATCCTAAGGTAATAGCATCAACATTTCCCGCCGGAGGCAACGGCGGCAACGTTTTTTGCCGTTGCGGCGGCCAAAGATGACGAACTCCAGGCAAATAGCGTATAACCTCCCACAGGCCGCTTGCCTCATCACGTACCGTTTCCCAGATACTACCCTCCGACATCCCAACGCGGCTGCGCCTCTGGGCTTCCTGCAGACGAGGATCAATGAGAAAATAACTACCTTCCAGAAACAAGGAAACCAGGATGAAAAAAAGGCCCAGAGCAACTGCCAAGGCTACAGTAAGGTGATCGTCCTGGCGAGCAATGGCCCGCAACAAGGTAGCACCAATGCCCGGCCAGCCGAAGTAGAATTCCACAATGGGCAGGCTGCTGAGAGAGAAACGGAGCGAGGACACGATGGTAGTCAACACCGGCAAAGCAGCATTACGCCAAATATGCCGGGCCCAGATCTGGCTGGCGGGTAATCCCTTGCTGCGGGCGGTGCGGACATAATCTTCGCGCAGGATATCGCTCAGCGTGACCATGGTCACGCGGGCAATCTGGGCCACGGGGCGGGCAGCCAACACCAATGCTGGCAGCAATAGATGGCTATCCCAGCCAAAGCCGCCCACTGGCAACCACGCTTTCCCCATGGCCCTCACAAGGTAAAGCACACCTAACTGGAGAACCAAGGCCAAGAAGAAACTGGGCGAAGAAACACCCAACACAGAGAACAATACAATCCAAGAACGCCAACGAGAATAACGCTTCACTGCGGCCAACACACCCAGCAGGACACCAAAAAGCGTAGCCAGACCTAATGAAACCAGCAGGAGCCCAAAACTGCGCGGGATCGTCTCCCGCAGGATTTGGGCCACGGCCATATGATGCTGTCCATAAGCGGCAGCGAAAGCAGTTCCCAGCTCGCCACGGGCCAGTTGGCGCAAGTAATAGAGGGTATCACCAAGAGCGACTGCCAGTGTAGGGCGAAAAGCATTACCCCGCGCCATACCTAAGCCCAAAAAGACTAAGTAAATGATCGCCAGCAGCAAAATAATGCCGAAGAGTAATTTTCCCCCCAAGAAAGCAAGCAAATCTTGCAAGCGTTCTTTCTGCCGCCGGGAAATCAAACGACTTCGCTCCGTCGACACTTGACTAACCGTCAATATTCACCCTCCTGTAATGACGACCGTCAATCATCCTACTATCCCCTAACCTGGACAAGCCAGAACCAAAAAGCCAAACTGAGGCCCGGCAGTTGGAAACTGCGGGCAACATCTGCGAAGTCGCCCTCCAGCGACTGGATTTAGCCTGCGAAGGCAGGCTTTGCAAACGTTGCAGCGACTTCCAGTCGCCGGGTAGCAACATAGTTTCCGGTACGTTCGCCCCACCTACAATAACTGCTACAACCGCGAAGACTCGATAAAAGGAAGGGCAAGAAAGCGATAGTCTCAAAAAGTACATTGCAACTAATACGGAGGCCCAAAACAAAATGGTGCCCTGCCAACGATAACTGTCGGCAGTGCACCATCTCTACGCCAATGACGCCACATTTCATCAATATTCATCAAGGGCAAGCCAAAAGGCTATTGCTGCAAACGCGGGTCTAAAGCGTCTCTCAAACCATCTCCCAAGAAATTAAACGCCAGTGTCGTCAATGTCAACGCCACCGAGGGTACCAAGATCTGTACTGGGTAGCTGCGTAACGCCGGCACCGCCTCGGAAATCATAATACCCCAGCTTGGTGTTGGCGGATCAACCCCTAAGCCGATAAAACTTAGAAACGCCTCCGTGAAAATATAACCTGGAATGGCCATAGTCTCCGCCACAATCAGCGGACCAACGATATTGGGTAACAAGTGCTTCAAGATAATGCGGGAGTGCCCAGCACCCAGAGCCCGAGCAGCCTCGATGAACTCTTTCTCTCGGTAAGACAGGACCTGACCACGGGCGATACGGGCCATACCAATCCAGTTAATCAAGCCAATAGCAATGAATAAGAAAAACATGCCGCCCATAGCCTGATTTATGTGAATCATCCAGGTGCCAAAGCCTCCCTGCCCCCCACGCCTGGCCATCGCCTTGAAATAGGTCTGCAACAAAATCACCACTACAAGGAAAGGAAACCCATACAGAAAGTCGACTAACCGCATCATCAAGTCATCAACCACACCGCCGAGATAGCCAGAAACAATGCCATACAAGGTGCCGATAACCAAGCTTACCGTAGCAGCAACAAAAGCAATAGAAAGTGAAACCCGGGAACCGTAAATCGTGCGGCTAAGGATATCGCGGCCTAAGTAATCAGCGCCTAATATGTATTTAGTCGTCGTATGAACATAACGTTCGGAGCCGGGCGGCATAAGCGGCATCATCCACTTCGCCACAACATTGTTGCTTAACAAGTCCTGCTTAGCATAACCGTACGGCGCGATCTTATCAGCAAAAATAGCCACAAAAACTAAGATAATAATGAAGATACCACCAAACAGCGCAGCTCTGTTTTGCACCAAGCGGCGAAACGCATCTGCCCACAAGCTCCTTTGCTTGCGCAAGGAGACGCCGCCATCCACATTCAATTCAGCTACCCCCATAACAATTCCTCTCCTGCTGCATCACTCATAGCGGATGCGGGGATCCAACCAAGCATAGGTAATGTCTACAACCAAGTTGGCAATGACCAGGATCACGGAGTATACCAAAGTCACCCCCATGACCAGGGGATAATCCCGATTGCCAATACTATATACAAAATGCCGGCCCATGCCGTTAATACCAAAAATCTGCTCGATGATCATAGAACCGGTAACAACTGCAGCAAACATGGGACCAATGATGGTCACTACCGGGATCATACTGTTTTTCAAAGCATGGCGGAAAATCACTACACTCTCCGCCAATCCCTTAGCACGAGCAGTGCGAATGTAATCCTCACGAATAACTTGCAATAAGCTAGCCCGGGTCAAGCGGGCAATGGCAGCAGAAAGGCCTGTCCCCAAAGCAAAAGCAGGTAAAATAGCATGGCTCCAAAAATTCCAGCCCAGGTTACGAGGGATAAAACCCAAAATCCAAGGCGGTTTCGCCCCCCACGTTGCCGCAGGCAACCACCTTAGCCACACGGCAAAAACCCAGATAAGAATCGGACCCAGCACTAGGTTGGGAATGGACACCCCCAAAACGGCTGTAAAGGTTGCTGAAAAATCCAGCCAACTATTTTGCTTCAAAGCAGCAATAATACCAGCAGGTATGCCAATGATCAGGCCTATCATCATTGCCAAAATCCCCAACTGAGTCGAAATAGGTAATGTCGTGCCTACAATATCGGTTACAGTAAGGGAACGATAACGGAGCGAAGGACCTAAATCACCACGGATCAACCCTTTCGAAATACCCTTGGTCTCCGCATAACGGCCACCAAACACAGCAGCTATGACATCATCACCCACCAAGTACGAAAGAAATTGCATGTGCACCGGCCAATCCAGGTGATATTTCGCTTCAATGTTAGCAACGACCTGGGGTGGGATGCTCTTATCGCCCGCGAAATCAAAAGGACCACCGGGAATTTCCCGCACTAAGAAAAAGGTAAACGCTGCCACTGTGAGCAATACGGGAATAAACCACAATATGCGACGAATAATATACTTGGTCATTGACTATACCTCAGCTCTAAGTTTTCTTACCTGCTGGACTCTATCATTTTTATTTTAGCCACAGAAAAACACAGAACTTCACAGATTTGGGTCGAAAAGCGAAGGAAAATCCCTGTTAATCCGTGCAACCTGTGGTGAAGATAGTTAAGTCGAGACTAAAACGTCATTTTCACCAGAGTCCAGCTACCTTCAAAAGAGTGAATTGCCAATCAATAGCAACCAATAGAATACCATTGGCTCTCAATTCACTCCCCTGAAAGTAGCCCCCCGCCCCCCAATTCTGGGGGTGTGTTGCTC